>NZ_BBTF01000005.1:0-167943 GCF_000876115.1 Acinetobacter sp. NBRC 110496 | reverse complement strand
AATATAAGTAATCTATGTTGAAAAAATGATGTTTCTAGACAAGATGAGCTAGGCTAAAGAGATAAGAGGATGAATTCTTCTTATCTCTTTTTTATTAAAATGGATTTGAGAAAATTTCTATACGATAAAAATCAATGCAAGGTCTTATAGTTAAAGTCTGGCAGTAAAAATCCTATTAATGATTTTAGGTGGTGGATTATGAATTTATTTCATCGGATTATTCAGGCGTTTAACTGGCACTCACGCCTTGAAGCTGTTCCAGAACGGATGACAGAAAAAGCAATTATTTCAGGTATTCCCAATGCACGCGTTTGGTTTGACCATGATCTGACACCTTTTATTGAAGCGATACTTCGAAATAGTCAGCGCGAGTTGGAATCGCTCAGGCATGCATCTGAAAAATTACCTCCATTATATGCCTTGGCAATCTCGGGCGGAGGTGAAAATGGGGCTTTTGCCGCAGGTGTATTATGTGGACTGACGGCAAGTGGTAAACGGCATGACTTTAAGGTTGTTACAGGGGTAAGTGCGGGTGCATTGATTGCGCCATTTGCTTTTTTAGGCCCAGAATATGATGATATTTTGAGTACAGTCGCGACCTCCGCTGGACCGAATACGATATTTCGATATCGTAATATTGTCATGGGTTTAGTCAAAGATGGTATGGCCAGTAGCGAGCCACTTACCCAGATTGTTGAAAAATACATAACACCTGAAGTTTTAGCTTTGATTGCACAAGAGCATGCCAAAGGTCGGATCTTACAAATTGGAACAACCGATATCGATGCCGGACGTCAATCGATTTGGAATATGGGAGAAATTGCATCGAGCAATGCACCGAATGCACTAGAATTATTTCGTAAAATTATTATTGCATCTACCAGTATTCCTGGAGTGGTTTCACCCGTGATGATTGATGTTGAAGTAGATGGGAAAAAATATCAGGAAATGCATGTCGATGGTGGGGTGGTCAATCAGGTCTTTTTATATCCCGCTTCACTAAAGAAACGATTAGAGCAAATTATGGGTCAATCCATCAATCGCGAAGTGCATTTGTATGTCATCCGCAATGGCCGTTTTCGGCCGAGTTGGAATCAGACCAAGAGGAAAACTTTAAGTATTGGTGGACGGGCTATTCGGGCATTGATACAAAATCAAGGCATAAGTGATGTATTGCATCTTTATCAAATTGCAAAGCAAGATCAGGTTGATTTTAATCTTGCTTATATTGATGAGGATTTTAAAGGAGAACATTTAAAACAGTTTGATACCGTTTATATGAGGAAGCTATATGAATATGGCTATCAGTTTGCAGCGACGCAACAACAATGGCATAAAGATTTACCGAATGACATTTTGATGAGATGAATTAAACGATAACGATAAAAAAATATTGGGTTAATTCATCCATGCCGTATTGATCTCATGGACTAAACGTAGGTTGAGCGCTTTTTGCTGTAATTGCCAATTCTCAATCTCAGTCACGGAGGGCTCTTGTTGTCCATCTGAGGCGGCCAAGAAGCGCTTAAAATAATTTTTATAATGATAGGCCGAGATATCACCGGTAATATCTGCAGCGATTAGTCGACCCTGACATGCCTGAATCAAACTTTGTAAATGTTGTTCGAGAAACAGACCTTGATCCCAGTTGGTCATGACCACTTCACTGGAGAGTACGTCTTTATCAATGGATAAATAAATCGGGCTATCCTGATGGCTTATTTCGGCTAAGAAACTAGCGAGCAGGTCATCTGGATGGTTGAAATTATGCCAAACACCTTTAGCACCGATAAAGCGTGTCCATGAAGCATTTTTTTGTAAGCTCCAATAATGCAATTTACCTTTGCGTAACGGAGACCAATGGTTCTCCCAAGCATGTTGCCAGCCAATGTCATTCGAATGAATTCCAATAACATCGATACGTGCAATATGGGGCAATTGGCTTGTCCAGTACACCCATGAACCACAATGAATACCAAACGGATAGCGCATGTTATCTGGGTGATTATCACAGACAATGAGATGAATGGGTCTGGTTGTGACTTGTCTTGCAAGTAACAGTTGAGTGATGTGATGATAATCGCCACTTCCCATCAGTAGACACCCAAATTGTGCAGGAAGGTGCTGGTTGAGATAGTTGCCTAAGGCTTGAAATTGATTCCATTTACAGCCAAATCGAATCATTTCCTGCCACGTACTGAGGTCTAGACGTAATGCACCTTCAAATTCACCAGCGGAGTCATCGAAATTTAATACAATCGGTCTTCTGTTATCCGTCAGCGTCATAATTATTGTTCCTGTTTGCTGTGCCAGTGATGATCTGCTTCAAAAATGGGCCGCAATTTTTTTAGAATAAACCGTAAGATTGGGGAGTGCACCCATACCAAATGTCGGGTAAAGGTAAATTGAGCACCTAACTGAGCTTTCACTTCGGGGTCTGTCCAGCCAGCAATGTAGAACTTTAAATCATGCTTCAGTGCATAATCTAAATTCACAAACCAGCTGATGAAATATAAATTGTAATTTGTGGCCAAGGGATAATTTAGGCCAATATATTTATCCACCAGATTGCCTTGGTATTCATAACACAGATTGTAACCAACAAGCTGTGTGTCAGCCCAATACAAAAACACTTTGCCGCCGCTGTTCTGGTCTTGCAAAATCTGATCAAAGAATTCGGCGCTGAGTAAGTCAAAATGTATTTCACTTTGATGATAAACCGCGAGATAAAGTTGGTAGAGCTGTGCTCTAAACTCATTATCATTGAACTGTATATCGCCCGTGGACAATTGTTCGACATTGAGTTCATCCAAGCTTTTTAATTTTCTCTTTAAATTTTTACGGCGGCTGCGAGAAAGTCTGGAAAGATAATCTTCACGGCTGCTAAAGTCGATTGATACATAGGCCAAAGCTTGTCCTTCAACAGAGAGAAATCCTCGCTGTTCAGCGTCTTGAATAAAGTGGTGGCTATAAGTATTTTCAGCCTCGCTCAATAAAGGTGAGCTTAAAGGCAGGTCTTTAATGATTCCTAATTTGATTTTTTGGTCATTGTTTTTAAGAAAACTTGTGATGGGTTCTACAGAGAGCTGATTCGGCAGTGGGCTGTATTCAGTCACGGTTGTGCCGATAAAACAGGTCTTCAGATGCAGAAGTTTGCCCCATAGTTTATAACCAGGTAATGCTTTAACTTTTTTATGAACATCGGTATCTAGCGTCGTCAATAAGTCAAAGTCGGTATAAAAGTACGGTAGAAAGTGCTGAGGAGAATGAACCTGAAAACTGATGGGTGGATGCTGTAAAAAAGCATCCACCACGGCCTGAGGTTCTAACTGATTCAGGTTTTTGTCCATAAGTTGATTTTATAATTCCCGTTTTGCACGAACCAAGAGTTGTTCAAGCAAGACCATGGCTTGCTCAATTTCAGCACGTGAGATTTCGAGTGACGGTGCGAATGTGATCACATTCTTGTAATAACCGCCCACATCCAGAACGAGACCACATTGTTGTCCCTGATATTCAAGCGTACCAGAAAGTCCGATATCGACCATCTTGTCCAATAATTCCTTATTTGGCGTAAAGCCATCAGCTTGGCAAATTTCAGCACGTAGCGCGAGACCAAGTCCGTCTACATCACCAATTTCAGGGTGACGTGATTGCAGGTCTTTGAGTCCTTCTAGGAAATAGGCACCACTTTCCATGATCTGCTTTTCATAATCCTTTTCAGCCAACATATTCATCACTTCTAGGCCAACCGCAGTACCAAGTGGGTTAGATGCGAAGGTTGAATGTGTTGAGCCAACAGGGAATACGTCTGGGTTAATCATTTCTTCCTTGGCCCAAATCCCTGCAAGCGGGTTTAATCCATTGGTCAGTGCTTTACCAAATGCAACGACGTCAGGCGTAATATCAAAATGTTCAAATGACCATAATTTACCAGTACGGTAGAAGCCCATTTGGATTTCGTCTACAACCAGCAAAATACCGTGATCATCAAGGACTTTCTTTAAGCCTTTATAGAAATTTTTCGGTGGAATTACATAACCACCCGTACCCTGAATCGTTTCGATATAGAACGCGGCGAATTCACTTTCACGAACTTTTGGATCCCATACTCCGTGGTATTCATTTTCAAAAAGACGTGCGAACTCAGCAACTAACTTATCTGCATATTCTTCTGGTGTCATGCCTTTCGGGCGACGGAAAGGATATGGGAATGGGATGAATTGCGCTCTTTCACCAAAATGACCATAACGACGGCGATAACGATAACTTGAGGTAATCGACGATGCACCTAAGGTACGACCATGATAGCCTCCCTCGAAAGCAAACATTCGGCTTTTACCTTTGCAAAAGTTTCGAACAAGTTTTAGTGAATCTTCAATTGCCTGCGAGCCACCGACATTGTAATGAACTCGGCCTTCTACACCGGTCTTCTTGAACATGTCTTCAGCAATGACCTTACTCAGTTCAATTTTGGTTGGATGCAAGTATTGGCTGGCAATTTGAGGCAGTTTATGAATTTGATTGATTAATGCTTGATCTAAACGTGGATTTTTATAGCCAAAATTGACTGCTGAATACCACATTTGTAAATCTAAATAGGGAACGTTTTGATCATCGAAGATATAACTACCCTGACAATCGGTAAAGATTTTAGGTGGGTTAACATAATGTACGGTATCACCATGTGAACAATACTTTGCTTCATCTGCTAAAAGCTGTGCCTCATTCAGTGGAACGCTGTCATCGAAATTCTTTGCAGAAGCAGGTTCATGCGTGAATTTATGATTATTGTTCATACTTGTTTCCTTTGTGGTTGGTGTTTTCAGTATGTATGGTTTAAATACAGAGGCTGAGTGAATGGGGTGATAGATTTAAAAGTTATAGGTGATCCCGAAGGCAGGGGTGATATCTGTCCGTCGTTTAATCATCGGGCTTTTAAATTGTTCATTTGAGAGATAGTTGAATTCCACTGAGCTGAAAGCATTCCAGTGTTTAGACATTTCATAGTTAGCGGCAAAACTGACAAAGGGAAATACACTTTGGCCAGGTTGATAGGCTGAAATACCACTACGTTTGGACTCAGTTTCACTTACACCGTAGTAGTACTGATTGTATTGCGCGTTATTCCATTGAAAGCCCAATTCAGGATAGAAGGACCAATTGCCTTGATCAAATTCGGCCAGATAGGAACCTCGAAACAGGGTTCCTTTACTGCGCGATAAAGCATCTGTAGCCAAGCGTGCCTTAAATCCACCATAGGGGGTAATCCGCATGTAGCTTCCACCCGCCATAACTGACCATTTGCGTTTATCCAGTGAATGAAGTTCACCACTTGGGTCGTAGGAATTACTGTCATAGTGAACATTGAGGCGTAATTGGTTGTGATCATCCTTAAACAAATAGACGCCTGCATCGTCGCCTTCAATATAAAATTGATCATTATCATAGAAAAAAACAGGCAGTACACTCTGATAGGTTCTGTGACCTTTATACGCTTGGAAGTTTACCGAATAGTTAAAACCCATGGTTAAATCTGGTAACTCAGTGTCTTTCGCATAAGCTGGATAGTAAAAGCAGATATTGCTAGTTACTATTGCTATGGTCATTTTTTTCAATGGTTTAAGCATATTCAGTCTTTGTATATTGATGCATGACATCGTGATCTATGAAATATTTTTTTAATATAAAAGTTGATTCTTACATAAATCTTAATGAAAAATTAAAACAAGCTTTATTTTGTATTTTTTTGTGAAGTTTTATGGGTTTTAAGCTGGTAAACATGCTTCCCGATAAAAACAATGCTTGAATTGCAGATATTTGTTTGATTTAATCTATTGATTGTCATTAGTTTATTTTTCATTTCAGTATGGCTTTGGGGTCTTAGAATAACTTGTTATTTAGAGCAATTCGATGAAGTGCTAGAATAATATAACATTTTATTCACACAGTTTTGGTATAAATTGAGAATATTTATAATTAAAGAAATTTTAAGATTTCGGGCCTAAAGTTAGCATGTAATTTTTATAAAAAGATTTTTAAATTATCCATATGAGGCATCTTATGTTCATGGTCAACCAGCATTACGATACAGACCACACTGTACCCTGCCATATTTTATGTGACTTTGATGGAACAATTAGTTTAAAAGATACGACTGATCACTTGTTAGAGACATTTGCTAGACCGGGCTGGCAAGATATTGAGGATGAATGGGTTGCTGGAAAAATTGGTTCTAAAGTTTGTATGCAAAAACAAATTGCCTTGCTGGATGTTTCCATTGATGAGTTATATGAATGCCTAGATCATATTGAAATTGATTTAGGATTTCTGGAATTAGTCAAGATTACAGCACAATATAAAATTCCTTTAACAATCGTGAGTGATGGGCTTGATCTGGTTATTCGTCATATTTTAAAACGCTATCGTTTATACCATTTACCCATCATTGCCAATCATTTGGCTCAGTTAGATGAGCGAAGCTGGCAGCTCGAGTTTCCCAATGAGAAGTTGAGTTGTATCAGCCAAAGTGGCACTTGTAAGTGTAGTGTTGCACAACAGTATCCGAAGCAGCATATCATCTTAATTGGTGATGGTCGTTCAGATTTCTGTCTTGCCGCTCAGGCGGATTATGTTTTTGCAAAAAAATCATTGATACAGCACTGTAAAGATCATCATATTTCTCATACGACTTTTGAGAATTTCGAAGAAATTTATCATCCTTTGGCTAAACTGCTGAATAGTGATTTAGGGCAGGATAACTCTGTTATGGTGATAACATGATAAAAGATCATTCATTTTTTCTCTCAGGCAACCGCACGGGCATTTTACTGATTCATGGATTGACTGGAACGCCGAATGAGATGAGAGGGATTGCACGAACATTTCATCAAGCGGGTTATAGTGTATCTGGTGTTCAATTGGCTGGGCATTGTGGTGATGTGCAAGATCTGGTGAATAGTCGTTGGGAGGATTGGTTTGCGAGTGTAACTGCAGCGGCAGAAAAGTTAAAACAGCATACCGATGAAATTTTTGTTGCAGGGTTATCGATGGGAGCGTTATTGGCACTAAAATACGCCTCGGTCTATCCTGTCGCAGGCGTCATTGGTTATAGTCCTACGTTTCAATACGATGGCTGGAGTATTCCATTATGGTCAAAATTGTTGGCGCCGATTGTATTGCCGAGTGTGCATTATCTCAATATTTGTCGTAACAATACCTTTGATGAAGCTGAACCATATGGCATTAAAAATAAGGTCTTGCGTTCTCGTATTGTTCAGGCAATGAATAGTGGGGAAAGCGGAGAGGCTGGCTTACCTGGAAATCCTTGGCATTCGCTGTTTCAGCTACAACGTTTGTCGCGCAATGTCCGTAAAAACTTGACAAATATTACTGCCCCGTGTCTTTTATTACATGCCTATGATGATGATATTTCTCATCGTAACAATAGCCAATTGGTTTATGACAAAGTCAAGGGACCTAAACGTTTAGTCTGGCTATATAATAGTTATCACATGATTACGATTGATAATGATCGCAAGCAAGTGATTGAAGAGTCTCTGCATTTCATTCAACAATACCAGCGTCGGCACAATAGTGCACCTAAATCGCATTCAACCTCACAAGAATTCACTACCCCCCCGATTAAGGTGGGGCTGCTTGTATGAATGCAATTGTATTTGGCGTATGGATGTTAACTATTTTAATTGATACGGTTGGGCAGTTGGCGTTTAAGGCCGCTGCTCATGAAAGCAAAACCAATCAAGGGCTTGATCATTGGTGGTTCATGTTCAAACGTCCGTGGTTATGGCTCGGTATTTTTTGTTATATCTTTGAATTTGTGGTTTGGCTGGCTTTTCTTTCATTGGTTCCACTCTCCATCGGCGTTATGCTGGGCTGCATTAATATTGTGGTAATTATGCTTGCTGGGCGATTATTCTTTAAAGAAAAACTGACCCGAAATCGATTAATTGGTGTGGTGTTGATTGCATTAGGTGTCACCATTGTTGGGGTTGGTGCATGAAAAAGTTTTATATTATTGGCTTTCTGGTACTGATGCTGTTTGATACTTTAGCGCAGATCAGTTTTAAATTTGCGTCTGTTCATGCGATGCCTTTAACTTTTGATTGGGCATGGTTGGTTCGTGTATTTAGTCATCCTTGGATTTATGGTGCGTTCATTGGATATCTGGGGGCTTTCTTTATCTGGATGAATTTACTTAAACATGCCCCCATTGGTCCAGCTTTTGCTGCATCACATTTAGAATTAATTAGTGTGATGTTTTTGTCTATCTGGTTATTCAATGAGCCACTTACATTCACCAAAGTTGCAGGTGCCATTCTGATTTTTGCTGGAGTCTGTTTTCTAGCTAAAGATGAAGAGAGTCATAGCCAAGAAGCTGATCTCAGCAAAGAGGTTGAGAGTTAATGACTCGACCCACGGGTTGTTGATAGAACGTCATATACAAAGAAATTGCGCAAACGAATTCATAAGTTCGTCATAACCCTATGAAATAATCTGTTTTCTAAGCTAAATTTATTCAATGATAGATAGAAAAGTTGTATGACGGATGAGTTGTTTGTTGATTTTGAAAAGTCAAAGATCATAGAAAAAAATGAACATGGTTTATTGGAAGGGTATCACTTCTATTTGTTTATGGATGATCGGGCTGACGAATATATCAGTCGATTGAATTACATCAAAAAAAAATATTCCTGAAACCGAGTATCTATCCTACGGCGCCGTAAATATCGACCAATTGATCATGAAGCTAGCAGAATTGTATAAGTACAAAAAATGAAGCAATGCTTTAGAGGATACGCTTAGAGCAGAACAGGGCACTAGTTTTCTTTAAACGTCTCATTCAACGCTTGTTGTACGGCATCGACTCTTGTTTTGCAGGCTTTGTAAGCTGCCATCGACTCTTCAACAATCTTCATGAGATTATCAATATCAGGCTCGTCCTGTGCTTCTAACAGCTCGGCATTCTTTTTTAACAGCTGGTAACCTTCTTGAAAGCTTAACTCTTTTTTACTCATGATGAATTACCTCACTGACATTGGCATGGATGTAGCCATCTTGCATTTCGATGGAGACAGTCGATGTCACTTGATCGACCGAGCGAATCGCTTTGTTTTCACTACGAATAATGCCATAGCCTTTGGCCAAAACATTCTTCGGATTTTGTAATAGGGTTTCCCGCATTAACGCTTCAATTTGCGTCGAAGCCAGCTTTAGTTTTTGACGGGCAAAATATTGTAGGGTTGATTTAACCACATCAAGCTGCATATGGCTGGTCATGATTTGATTCTGAGCCAGTGTCTTGATGACATTCATGAGCTGATCATTTTGACTTTGATAGGCGGTTATCTGATGTTGTGAGAGTAATTTAATGGTCTGTAGATGATCGATGACATCTTGTGAGCGCTCACTGATCAGATTGCGAATACCTGCGATGACCTTACTGGGGGTATCGAAGGAACGATGTGCAATTTCATCTAAAATGGTACGATCTTTTTCATGGCCGATTCCCACCCAAATCGGCACTTTACGTTTACACAGTAGGGCAGCAAGATCGTAGTCATTTAAGTAAGCCAGATCATTCACAGCACCACCTCCGCGAATAATCACAATAAGATCAGGAGGTAAGCTAAATGTTTTTGCCCATTGACGTAGTCCTGAGCTTAATGACTCCATAATACTGTGTGCGGCCGTATTGCCCTGAAAAGTCGCGTTATGGTAAACAAAATGGCATACACCAGCTTGATCTAAAGCATCGGCATCTTTTTTGAAATCGCCCAATCCTGCTGCATTTTCTGGTGCAATGACCAGTACATTTTCAAGATCAAAAGGTGTCGGAAGTGCTTTATTCAAATGAAGCAAACCTTCACTGCTTAATCGGGCAAGAATCTGCTGGTAGCGTTTCGCAATATCGCCCAAGGTAAAGCTTGAGTCGATGTCTTCGATATTGACTGAGAAACCGTATTGCGGATCAAAGCGAGCTTTGATTTTTATTAACACATTTAAGTCTTTTGAGAGTTCTATGCCACTTTCACGCTCAAATTTGAGCACCATTTTAGCTGCAGTAAATTTCCAAATCGTGGCTTTACAGCTTGCGATGACCTTGTCTGTGTCTTGTTCTTTTTCAGCGAGCTCAAGGTAATAATGACCAGCTTTGATATTTAAATTTCGAATTTCTGCTTTGACCCAGACTGGCTCATCAAAAGCCACGCGTATGACTTCCTGTATCGTCGATAAGTAATCGCTTAGAGAGAGTTGCAGATCAGACATGGAATCAAGTAATAACAGAGATATGCCTATAGTAGCAAATTGAGTAAGCTGATAACAAATCAGGCCTATTATGTCGGAATTTATGATTGAGATGGGGGAAGGCATCTACAGCTTTTACTGTTAAGTGCTGTAGATGCGAATGATTGATTATCCTTAAAGTGATTTATTCCATTTCAAGACTTTAAATAATCCAAACATAAACATGATCCAGACTGGAATTAAAATGACGGATTCTTTAAAGCCTTGTGTCCACATGATGTATAAAATCATGACAATAAAGGCGAGAACCAGATAGTTACTAAACGGCGAGAACAATGCTGGAAATTTAACGGCCGTACCTTCTAGTCGAACTGCACGTTTAAATTTTAAGTGGGTAAAGCTAATAATGGCCCAGTTTAAGACCAAGGCTGCAACGGCCATGTACATCAGGTGACTTAATGCCTGTTCTGGAACAAAATAGTTCAGCAATACACAGCCAAAAATAAGCACAGAAGAAAAAATTACCGCTGGCATTGGCACGCCTTGCTTGCTGACTCTGGCAAAAATCTTAGGTGCATTACCCTGTACAGCAAGTCCAAACAGCATACGGCTATTGGCATACATACCACTGTTATACACCGAGAGTGCAGCGGTTAAAATAATAAAATTCAGTAAATGTGCGGCCCAATCAATGCCCAATTGACTGAAGATCATCACGAAAGGACTTTTATCCAAGCCACCTAAATCCAGTTGATTCCATGGAATCAATGACATGATGATAGCAAGGGAAGCTACATAGAACAGCAGAATTCGGAAAATCACCTGATTAATCGCTTGCGGAATACTTTTTTCTGGGTTTTCTGCTTCAGCTGCGGTCATACCAATCAGTTCAATGCCGCCAAAGGCAAACATCAAGAACGCCAGCATATAAAACAGACCAGAAAAGCCATGTGGAAAGAATCCGCCGTGCTGCCATAAGTTGGTGAAAGTTGCAGTGGAATCTGCACCGGCAGTCAGTAGTAGGTACAAACCGAACAAAATCATTGAAATCACTGCAACGACTTTAATAATAGCTAACCAGAATTCGGATTCACCATAAAATTTCACATTGCCGAGGTTTAGGCAGGTGACGATGATGAAGAAAAATAAGGTCGAAATCCAAGCAGGAATGTGTGGCCACCAATAATGGATGTATTTGGCAATTGCTGTCAGCTCAGTCATTGCCACTAAAATATAAACCACCCAGTAGTTCCAGCCCGATAAAAATCCTGCAAACCTTCCCCAATATTTTTGTGAGAAATAACTGAAAGAACCAGCGACAGGTTCTTCTACGATCATTTCACCCATTTGACGCATAATTAAAAATGCAATTAAACCGACAATGGCATAGCCTAAGATAATCGAAGGGCCAGCCGATTGGATTACTTGAGCAGAACCTAAAAACAGTCCAGTACCCACAGCACCACCCATCGCGATTAGGTGGATATGACGATTTTTAAGCCCACGTTTTAATTGGGGAGAGGTGTTATTCAAGATAGGATGCGCTGAATATAAAAAGCTGGGGCCATTGTAAAGGATTGATTCAGGATCGCCTAGTTTGAAAATGAGATTAACGAAGACATTATGTGAGCAATTCAATGAAATAACTCTCTGAATGCTCTGGATGATTTATTGTCTTAAGTCTCTCAAAATTCAATTTGATCTTTAACTACTTACAAGACAATCAACCCTTAACTCGTCTTAACAGGGTGGATGTAAAATAGAGTTTAAAGGTTCAATTTACATTTTTTATGATGTGCTCTGTCTATTGTTTTAAAAGCCTCTGGCTCCTAACTTAAGCAGGATAGTCATAAGGTAGCAGACAGAGGTGGCCGGATATCGATCATATCTTTTGCTTGGTTAATGAGAAATCAATCAAGATGACCCATCTTTCACCGAGGTAGTTAAGTTGGTTGTTGGGAATCTTTTGAATCGGTGACACGTAATGGCATACAGAGGAGTGATGCATCGCAAAACTGTCTAAAATATTCTTTAAAGTGAAATGGGTATAAATATTCTCAGCACTTACATCTTCTAAGCGTTTGTTCTTTTCGCTTGGGCTGGCAATGTAATTTTCTCCGCCAGTAATGTTGCTGCTTCGGTAGAACAGATGGGCAAAGGTAAATGGCTTACCATCCTGATGGAAACTATCAGGCATATTGATCCCTAAGTACTGTACATCTGAAGTCAATTTAACGAAATGTATGCCGACATAGATCGGCAGATAATATTCTTTTAAACCGAACGTAAGCGCATAGTCCTCAGTAATTAGTTGATTTAGATAGTGGGACAGCTTTACATTTTGGCTCAGTGCATTGAAATAGCGAATCGAATCTTGTCCAGATGTATTATTTCCCTGATCATATCCTGAGAGTTCCTGACCATCTTCAGACAATGTTGTGGGTAACCAAATTGGTCTGATCTGTTTTTCCCAAGGGAGGATTAAGGCATTGCCATAGCGGATAAAGCGATGATTCTCAGCTGCTGAAAAGGGATCTTGTTCTAAAGCTTTGAATTCTCTTGCAATGGTTATTTTTGACTCAATATCGATGTCCGACGCTTTATATTGAATAAAGCCATTTTGCCGCAAATTCTCTTTGAGTGTTGAAAATTTAAAATCGTAGGTGAAAGGTGATTGATAACTTGAAAGTATGTCTTTAGTTGCTAGATTTTCTTCTACTAACATGAGCGGACCTTTTATCAACTTGGGTATTTAATAGTCTAGATAGAATATTTAAAATTTATTAAATCCAAATATAATTATTATTAATAATCATATGTTTTAATATAACAAACGGTTAATTTTATATGAAATACATGAGCTTGCTTGAACGTTAGGTTTTTTTAATAATTCTCTCAAAATATGTCGGAAGTTTTGGGGTTTGTTTTTATTGAATGTGTTTATATTTTTTCTATGTAGGGAGTATTTTATTTATATCATTTGGTAATTTTATCTTATTTTAATCATTTATTTAGGTATCTATTGATTAGGTTAAGGTTTGTTTTTCGATATTTATAGCGTAGTACAGTTTTCCCGTGCTATTTCAAATTTTTAATAATTTTTAGCTGATATCATTTTAATAACATAGACGCGTTCTTTGCGTTGTAAATAGCCATGCACATGTATCTTGTTTCACGAAAGCATTTAAGCATTTAAGCATTTAAGCATTTGAATTAGATCAATATCGAATCATTATAATTTCTGCAAAGCTTAGCAAATAATAATATTTCATGTGAAATTTCAATCAGCATAGACTCATCCAAAGATAAGTAACAACAACGTATTTATCAAAAGAATCAATTTTTCATTCGGATGTTTTCTTTGGATTGGCAGTATATACAGAGTGTGCTGCCGCAGTTCTATGCGGCCACCCTCATGACCTTAAAAATCTCCTGTATTGGTATCGTGTTATCTATTTTACTTGGGCTGATCTGTAGTGTGATTAGCACCTATCAGGTTCGGGTATTGAATAAAATTGTCAAAGTTTATATCGAGGTTTCCCGCAATACACCCTTGCTCATTCAGCTGTTTTTTCTTTATTACGGTTTGCCTAAGATCGGGATCAAACTGGATGGTTTTACTTGTGGTGTGATTGGTCTGACTTTTCTAGGTGGCAGCTATATGGCAGAAGCCTTTCGTGCAGGCTTACAGTCAGTTGCGCAAGGACAGATTGATTCTGCCCGAAGCGTAGGCTTAAACGCCGTGCAAGTCTTTCAGTATGTGGTGTTTCCGCAAGCATTGTCATTGTCTATTCCGGCGATTGGTGCGAACTGCTTATTCCTGATCAAGGAAAGCTCGGTTTTGAGTGCCATTGCCGTGGTGGAACTTCTGTTTGTGACCAAAGATCTGATCGGGATGGATTACAAAACTACAGAGGCGCTATTTCTATTAATCATGGCTTATCTGATCATTTTGTTACCTGTTTCGGCACTAACAAGTTATTTGGAATACCGCAGTCGGAAGGTGAGCCATGGGACTTGAGTATTTATTTCAGCCGAGTCATGTCGAGCGTTTACTGTATGGCTTGTTGCAAACCATCGAAATTGCCTTTCTATCCGTGTTTTTATCTGCGATTTTCGGGACAGTATTTGGGGTGATCATGACCTCAAAAAATATGCTGGTCAAAATTCTGTGCCGTTTCTATCTGGAAACCATTCGGATTGTCCCCATTCTTGTTCTTTTGTTTGTGTTCTATTTTGGCTTAGCAACATGGTTTAACTGGCAGTTATCATCATTCTGGGTCTGTATTTTTGTATTTACCTTATGGGGAACTGCAGAAATGGGCGATCTGGTACGTGCTTCGATCACCTCGATTGATCAGCATCAACGAGATTCTGCCTATGCCGTAGGACTCAATCATCTACAGGCTTTAGCCTACGTGATTTTCCCTCAAAGTCTAAAACGGGTCACCCCAGGGGCATTAAATCTGTTTACCCGTATGATCAAAACCAGTTCATTAGCTGTATTGATCGGGATGGTGGAAGTCCTGAAAGTCGGACAGCAGATTATTGAAAACTCATTATTGACCGTGCCCAGCGCATCGCTGTGGATTTACGGTTTCATCTTTATTCTTTATTTCCTGATTTGTTATCCATTATCGCTTTTAGCAGCGCATTTAGAAAAAGTGTGGGAGAACGCATGACTTTGTTATCGATACAGCATTTACACAAGTTTTATAAACAAAGTCATATTTTGCATGGCATTGATCTGGACGTACAACAAGGTGAAGTGGTGGTGATTTTGGGACCATCCGGTTGTGGCAAAAGCACCTTATTACGCTGTATCAATGGACTGGAACCGATTCAAGACGGTGAAATTCACCTTCAAGATGTGGGTGTATTGGGGCAGGATTTGCCATGGGATAGTGTGCGCCAGCAGATTGGGATGGTGTTCCAGAACTATGAATTATTCAAACATATGAATGTGATCGATAACATTTTGCTGGGTCCTCTAAAAGCACAAAAACGACTACGTGCGGAAGTGGAGCAATTGGCCGATCAATTGTTGCAGCGCGTAGGTTTGCTCGATCGTAAATACGATTATCCCGCCAATTTATCAGGTGGACAGAAGCAGCGAATTGCCATTGTTCGTGCCTTAGTGATGCAACCGAAAGTGATTTTACTGGATGAAATTACCGCAGCGCTTGACCCTGAAATGGTGCGGGAAGTCCTAGATGTGGTGCTGAAACTGGCGCAGGAAGGCATGACCATGTTGATTGTGACCCATGAAATGGGTTTTGCCCGCAAAGTGGCGGATCGCATTATTTTTATGGATAAGGGCAAGATCATTGAACAAAGCTCGCCAGAAGCATTTTTTCAGCATCCGCAGACGGAACGCGCCAGAACCTTTCTCAATATTTTGAATTATTAAAAGCAATAAGAGGATGTTATGAAATTGAATATTGTCGCCGTGGCAGACCGAAATTCATTGAAAACAAAGATATTCAGTTTGGGTATGCTGTGTTTCATGGTGGGTGGTTTATTGACTGGGTGCAATCAACCGACATCATTAGAACCGAAAATTTCGGCGCAAGACACTTCACTGGAACAAATCAAAAAAAATGATGTGTTACGGGTTGGGGTCTTTGCGGACAATCCACCGTTTGGTTATGTTGATAGTGCAGGCAAAAATCAGGGTTTTGATGTGGCATTGGCCAAGCGAGTAACTCAAGATTTACTCGGGGATGAACATAAAATCCAGTTTGTGGTAACTGAAGCAGCTAACCGTGTCGAGTTTTTAAAGTCAAATAAAGTCGATGTAGTTTTTGCCAGTTTCTCCGTAACACCAGAACGGCAACAGGTGATTGATTTTTCCCAGCCTTATTTAAAAGCATCCTTAGGGATTGTTTCCCCCAAAAATAAAGCCATTACGGATGTAAAAGCGCTTGAGGGTAAAACCTTAATTGTAAATAAGGGCTCAAGTTCAGACAGCTATTTCAGTAAAAACTACCCTAAAGTCAAATTGTTGAAATTTGAACAAAATACCGATGCTTTTAATGCACTCACTGATGGACGTGGTGATGCTATTTCTCAAGACAGCACTTATGCCTTGGCCTGGGCTGCTAAGAATCCTAATTATGTGGTGGGTATTCCACAGATTGGCAACGAAGATTTTATCGCAGCAGGTGTGAAAAAAGGCAATAGCCAATTACTGCACTGGCTCAATGATGAAATCAAGCAGTTAAGGACAACGGGCGAAGTTCAGAAAATTTATGACCAAACCTTGAAACCGATTTACGGTGAAAAAGTAAATGCCAATATCTTTTTAGATGTTGATTCCGCTAAGCAATAACAGATTTTCAAAACGCTAAAAAAGGTGAAACTATGCAAACAATAACATTCTCAAATCTGCAAAAACTACTACTGGCTTCTGTATTCAGTTTGGGGTTGACGGCATGTAATAAAAATCCACAGTCCACGGAAAAGCCAGCTGATACGTCGGCTAAGGTCTCCAGCATAGAGCAGATCAAGAAAAATGGTGTGGTTCGTATCGGGGTGTTTAGTGATAAGCCGCCGTTTGGTTATCTGGATGCACAAGGTAAAAATCAGGGCTTTGATGTTGAAATTGCCAAACATGTGGCCAAAGATCTATTGGGCGATGAAAACAAGGTTCAGTTTGTACTGACGGAAGCGGCCAACCGTGTTGAATATCTGAAAGCCAATAAAGTGGATATTATTTTTGCCAATTTCACCGTGACGCCTGAACGTGAGCAAGTGGTGGATTTTGCGAAACCCTATCTAAAAGTCGCTTTAGGTGTGGTCTCTCCTAAGAACAAACCAATTACTGATATTGCGCAGTTAAAAGGCCAAACCTTGCTTGTGAATAAAGGAACCACAGCAGATTCGTTCTTTAGTAAGCAACATCCTGAGATCAAATTGCAAAAATATGAACAAAATACCGAAACCTTTGATGCTTTAAAAGATGGTCGAGGCGTGGCCTTAGCCCATGACAATCTTCTAGTCTTGGCTTGGGCAAAAGAAAATCCAAATTATACCGTGGGGATTACCAAGCTGGGTGAGCAGGATTTAATTGCACCTGCAGTACAAAAAGGGAATAAAGAATTATTGGACTGGTTAAATCAAGATTTGCAAAAATTAGCCAAAGAAGGCGTGATTCATCAGGCTTATGAAAAAACCTTAAAGCCGGTCTATGGCGATGGTATTCCTGCTAAAGATCTAATTATTGAATAATCAGTAGTACTGAAGACAAAGGCGAGGCGAGATTAAATCTTGCTTCGCTTTTTATTGCTGGGGGTTTACTTAGCTTACAAAGTACAGACAGTGATCAGAAAATCGGGCCCTTGGAATGAATAAAACAAGTGGTTGACTATGACACGACCTCAGTTATTGGCGTAACAAGGCTGTCAGCGTAAATCCAGTTAGAGCAAATCAGTCAAATCAAGGTGATCTCATATAGCAAGCCTGTATATTTATTAATCTTATCTTTATTCTAAAAAGACTTGGTCAGACTGAACACTGCTGCGGTTTTAACATCTTTTTAATGCACTCGAGTGAATCAGGGCTTTATTCAAATGGTCATGATTCACATCGAATAGCAGTTCCTTGTGATTTTATTCAATTCCGACAACAGTCGTAATATAGGCAGTGGTCATTAAAATCATGAAACCGAGTGACATTTCAAACAAAATGGCATAGCCGAGTTGTTTGGCAAATTTAGCCTGTTGTAAACGTGGGCTAAAGTACCATTTGTTAAAAGCGGCCAACAGTAAAATGCCGATAACCAAGACAAGCTTAATGATAAAATCTTGTCCATAAGGTGTGGCGCTGAGCACATCAAAATCTTTAAACAAGAGTAGTGCAAGGGTGATGCCACATGCAATCAGAATGCCGACGATAAATGCGGCAATCTGTCCAAATAAATGCATAGATTGTTTTAACGGTAGTCCACTGATAATACGGCTGGTTTTCCAAAGCGGATAGAGCGACCCCATCCAAACAGACATTAAAAGCACATGGATCGTCAATAACAGCTGGGCGAAAGTGGGGAGATGGGTGACATGGCCGAGTTGAGAAAAACTATAGGCGATCAGCAATATTGGGATTGGCCAAATGCATTTTTCAAAAAGAGTAATTTCTGTTCTGTGCATTTTGAGTTTAAAAATCAGCAACGCTAGAAGTAACGCAAAGCTGATCATACGAAGCAGATGGGCATGTCCGGTCGCAGTGTTGATCAGAATGTTGATATAGTTCCAGTCAAACATGCCGAGCAGGCCTGTATTGGCAAAGCTTCCAACTAAAAGCAAGAAACTTAGCGTACTAGACATAAAACCAAGAATGGCTCCAATGCTGATGTAATTGACCATCCCTTTTTTGATTTCAGCATAGTGTCCGAGGAGGAAGTAGCTGAATGCACCTCCAATGACAAAAGCAGTACTTAGATATAGACTGATTTTTGTTATCCAAGCGGCGAATATCCAATATCCAGACATTATTTTTATTCCTGACACCGAGCAACTGGTCAAGGGATGAGATTGGCAAGTTGCTCATCTATTTCGAGTTTGATTTGGCTCATTTCAAAGTGAAACTATATTCACCGTTCATGTTGTGTCCATCTTTGCCCATGGTGCTCCAAAGTACGGTGTATTTACCTTTTTTCAGTGTAGGGATGGCAATATCAAAGGTTTTTTTCAGGTCATGGCTGACCTTGTAATTCAATGGAAGCTCTCGGCGTTGTTCATCTAAAACTTGAATTTTCATTAACATCACCTCATCATCAAAATTAAGGCTTAAATTTTTAGGTTGGCTTGAAACTATGGTATTTGCTGCGGGTGTAGCACTGATCAAGCTGACATGGGCAAAAGCGGTTGATGTTGCAATCGTTAGGGTTGTACCGATGATCAGGTTGCGCAACATGGTTTTACTGTTTTGCACAAAACTCATTTTTTATCCTCTTTTAAAACATGATGTGGGACTGAGGGCGCAATCAGCGCTCTCAGCTTTCATGGTTTATTATCCAAGCTGCATCAGTACTTCTGAACAACAGGAAAATTACGTTTTTGTCATTTTGAAGGTTGCATATTTGGTTTGAGGCTACGAATCACAATGGGCAGTGCAAGCAGATAAATCATGACCACACTCAGCCAGATTGCACCCGGCCATTCAGATTGAAATTGAAAATACAGGGTGGAAAATAGTAGAGGAGCAAACATGGAGGCCAAGCTGATGGTAGAGGCAATAATGCCTTGAAATTGACCTTGTTGTTCTGGTAAAACTTTTTGCGAAGCCAAGGCTTGCAATGAGGGGCTACCGATACTGCCTAAGGCGAAAAGCGGCATGATGGCAAAAATGATCCAGCCTTGTTGAGCAAAAGCCATGATGGATAATGCAATACAAGAGCAACTTATTCCGATAAGGACGGTGTTTCGGTCTCCAAATCGTCTGGAGGCATGCTGAGGAATAAAGGCTTGAACCAGCATTTGAGATAAACCAAAAGCAGCTAAAGATAGACCTACCCAAAAACCGTTCCATTGAAAGGTAGCATGTCCCCACAACGCCCAGCACACCGCATAAGCTTCACCTGTGCCACTCAAGATAAAAAAGGTGGCAATTAAGGGACGTATATTCGGGATCGCCCGAAGCGAAGTAAAGGCTTTAAATGGATTCAGGCTCGAAACAGTGTTATTTGAGAGTTCTGTTGTTTTTGACTCAGGCAATGCCCAATAGGCCAGTAAAAAGTTGAGACCTGAAAGAATGGCTGCAATAAAAAAGGGCAGTCTGAGCCAGTAGTCACCCAGCCAACCTCCAAGGATTGGTCCAATAATAAAACCTGCACCAAACATCGCGCTCATGAGGCCAAAGTATTTGGCACGTTGATCTGGTTTGGTCATATCGACGAGATAGGCGGAAGCAACCGACATATTGGCACTGCTCATGCCTGCAATGATTCGACCGATCACTAGCAGCACCAGACTATGTGCAAAGGTCAAGAAAGTGTAGTTGATGGTTGAACCTGCCAATGACAGCAGCAGAATCGGTCGCCGTCCAAATCGGTCACTTAATGCACCGAGTACAGGTGAAAAGAGGAATTGCATGGCGGCATAGAGACTGCCGAGCAGACCAATGTATAATGCAGTCTGATGACTATGTGTAATATCTTGAAGTAAGGCGGGTAAGATTGGAAAAATCAGCCCAATGCCAATCGCATCTAAAGCAATGGTTGAAAAAATAATAAATAGAGAGCGATTCATAAAGCGTCCTATCGAAAAAGCAGGCACAGAAATACTGTGAGAACCTGTTAACGATGCCTGATAACAACTCAAGCCCTGATGAACGCTGACCGAATCTTAATGATTGGGATATGTGTTGATGTGATATTTTTCACGAATGAAAAAACATCAGCATCAATTTTTCGCGGTTTTTATCGTAACAATGAAAACGAAGGAATCTAGCAAGTTCCAACGATGGCTAAAATTCTAGCACTTAAACGTGCAGGCAAACAAGATCATGTTGATCTATCAAAACAACTGCATCAAGCCCGTTGGTATGCTGCAGTTGTTGAGAGATGGATTATTTTTTGGTATTCGGCAAGAACGCAGTCATAAAACCTAATAAAGGCAGGAAGGAGCAGAGTTTATAGACCCAAACAATACCATGGGTATCGGCTAAATGCCCCAGTCCTGCTGCACCAATCCCACCGATCCCGAACATCAGTCCAAACATCAAGCCAGCAACCATACCGACGCGACCAGGCACGGCTTCTTGAGCATAAACCACCAAGGCAGAGAAAGCAGAGGACATGATTAAACCAATAATAATGACCAGAATTGCCGTGCCAGTTAAGCCAACATAAGGTAGCATTAAGGCAAATGGTGCAATCCCCAAGAAGGAGACCCAAATCACAGCTTTACGGCCAATCCGATCGCCCACAGGGCCGCCCGCAAAAGTACCCAGTGCTACTGCACCTAAAAATATAAATAGATATAGCTGAGAAGTTTGAATAGAAACATTAAAACGTTCAATCAGATAGAAAGTAAAATAATTGGTAATGGCCGCGATATAGATAAATTTGGCAAACATCAACACACATATCACCGCCATAGCCTGAATCACTTGTTTTAGGTTTAAGGTGGAGATGGCACCTTGACTGGCAGCACGCTGTACAGGTGCTTGCTTGACCACCCATTTGGTGACACGTAATAAAACAAATATGGCCAAAGCAGCAACCAAAACAAAGAGGCCAATTGCCCCTTGTCCATTCGGAATAATCACAGCCGCAGCCATTAATGGCCCAATCGCAGAACCTGTATTACCTCCAACCTGAAACATCGATTGTGCTGTACCAAAACGTCCGCCTGACGCAGTACGGGCGATGCGAGAGGCTTCAGGATGAAAAGTCGATGAACCGACCCCAATTAGTGCAGCAGCAAATAATAAGCTGTGGAAGCTTGCTGCAATTGCCATCAAGCCAATGCCAATCAGTGTCGCTGCCATACCCATCGGCAATAAATAGGGTTTTGGATGTTTATCGGTATATAGCCCAATCCAAGGTTGTAATAAGGATGCGGTAATTTGATAGACCAAGGCAATCCAGCCGATTTGAGCAAAACTTAAGGAAAATTCGGCTTTTAACATCGGATAACTTGCAGTGACTACGGCTTGAATTGAATCATTTAACAGATGGGCAAAAGCAACTGCGCCGACAACACGTAACACGAATTTCTGCGGTTGATCATTGGGGGGAAATTGCTCTTGCGGAAATGCATTCTCAAGAGTGCCTGTATTGCTTGCCATGATTGCTCCAACACGTTATATCAGCTTGAAATGGTGCTGCTGAAAGAGGTTTGTTTTTCAGTGTTTTTATCCTAAACTGAATAGAAATCGGCCCACAATCATATTTGGGACAGATAGTATCGAGTTCAGGCCATTTTGGGGGAGGAGGGCAATGCGTAATATTCAGGTCAACGACTATCAGGATGTGGCGCGTGAAGTGATGGCCACGGGCAATGATTATGCTGATGGTCATCTGCTGGCGAGTCATCGCCATCGTCGAGGTCAATGTCTGTATGCGATTACAGGGGTAGTAACGGTCATTACCGCTACTGGCAGTTGGGTGGTGCCACCGAAACGTGCACTTTGGATTCCAGCAGGGATTGACCATGAAGTACACATGGGTGGGATCACCAAAACCCGTAGTGCCTATATTCTCCCTGAAACCGCAAATGCGGCAGGCTTGCCAGCCTATTGTGCAGTGATCAACGTGTCCCCTTTATTGCATGAGCTATTGTCGACCGCGGTTGATTTGCCTGTTGAATATGCGTTGGGTAGCCGAGATGATTATCTTATGCGATTAATCATTGCAGAAATTGCACTGATGCCTGAACTGCCTTTAAATGCGCCCTTGCCGCAAGAACCACGGTTAGCGGCCTTATGCCTGCAATTGTTAAAAGCACCTAACTTGGACGATGATCTTGATCAAATTGCCGCACAAGTTGGCATGAGCCGCCGTAACTTTACACGAATTTTTCGGCAGCAAACGGGGATGAGCTTTAGTAACTGGCGCCAGCAAGCCTGTTTACTTAATGCGCTGACCCGAATGGAATTGGGCCAATCCATTACCCGTGTGGCAATCGAGCTGGGTTATAGCAGCAGCAGTGCATTTACCGCAGCCTTTAAACGTTCTTTGGGTGTGGCGCCTCGTTTTTATATACAAGGAAAATAAACAAGGGGTTGGCATAATTGTGTTAATTTGAATAACTGCATTTATTGCAGCTTCATCTATCTTTATCGATAAAATATGATTTAAATGACAATATTATGATTTCATTATTAAAACGCTTAGCTTTATCCCATCAGGGTTTAGAACAAAACAATAAATTTGGTGAGGGCTTATCTGGAACACAACAAGCCATTGAACATCTGGGCTATGTGCAAATAGATACCATTTCAGTGGTGGAACGTGCCCATCATCATGTGTTGTGGAGTCGGGTGCCGAATTATCAATTGGGTCATTTAAATCAACTGGTACAAGATCAACTGATTTTTGAACATTGGGCCCATGCTGCATCTTATTTACCGATGCGGGATTATCGCTATGCCATGCCGTTAATGCATTCTATTCGTAATGGGGAAAGCCGTTATTTCTCAAGAGGCGATCAGAAACTGATGCATGAGATTCTGGCTCAGGTGAAGGCCGAAGGCAGAATCCGACTTAGAAATATGCAGAAGGAAAAACGGGAAGGATCAGCAGGCTGGTGGAATGCTGGACCGAGTCGCAAGGCAATTGAACAGTTATTCATGCAAGGCGATTTAATGATCTGTGAACTTAATGGCATGGAGAAAGTGTATGACCTGACTGAACGTTGCATACCGAAGGGTCTTGATGTCAGTACACCGACTTTACAGGAATATGCGCAGTATTTATTGGATACCACCATACGTGCCCATGGCGTATTTACATGGAAGCAGTTGCTGCATTTAAAAACCAATAAAGATTTACGTGACATCATGCGTAAACTCTTGGACGAACAGATTGATGCAGGTGTGATCAATCTGATCAAGCTGGAAAGTGGGCAAACGGTTTATGTGGCGAGCGCCGTGTTGGAACATGAACCCAAGATTGAAGCGGAGGTTAAAATCTTATCTCCGTTTGATAATCTGGTGATTCATCGGGAACGTTTAAGTTGCTTATTTGACTTTGATTATCGGATTGAATGTTATGTGCCTGCAGCCAAACGACAATATGGTTATTTTTGCTTACCGTTGCTTTATGCGCATGATTTTGTCGGACGAATCGATTGTAAAGTGCATCGTCGTGAACAAAGATTAGAAGTGATAAGTTTGCATTTAGAAGATGCCAAGATGCGAAATCGAGATGAGTTTCTGCTTGCATTAGAACGAGAATTACAGCGTTTCGCCCAATTTAATCAGTGTACAACTATTGATCTGGATAAGATCAAGTTGCGATAGGGCGAGCCATCTAGCGTCGATGCTCGCCGTTTTATTTTATTCGTCACTTAGCGCTTTAGAACGCTGCGAGCCCTGTCTGGGCGCGACCTAAGATCAAGGCATGCACATCATGCGTCCCTTCATAGGTATTCACAACTTCAAGATTGACCAGATGACGGGCGACACCAAATTCATCACTGATCCCGTTTCCGCCCAACATATCTCGCGCCAAACGGGCAATCTCTAAGGCCTTACCACAGTTATTACGTTTGATTAGAGAGGTCGCTTCAACCGAGGCAATACCTTCATCTTTCATTCGACCAAAACGAAGGGCAAGTTGTAGGCCGAGCGCAATTTCAGTTTGCATGTCGGCTAATTTTTTTTGAATCAGTTGGTTGGCAGCCAGTGGCTTGCCAAATTGCTTTCGATCCAGTGTGTATTGGCGTGCAGTATGCCAGCAAAATTCAGCTGCACCCATGGCGCCCCAAGCAATACCATAACGGGCACTGTTCAAGCAGGTGAAAGGGCCCTTTAAGCCACGAACGTCTGGAAATGCATTTTCTTCAGGGACAAAAACTTGATCCATCACAATTTCACCCGTAATAGACGCTCTTAAGCCGACTTTGCCGTGAATTGCAGGTGCAGAAAGCCCTTGCCAACCTTTTTCTAAAATAAAGCCACGAATCGGGCCGACATTGCCTTCAGGCGAAACTTCTTTGGCCCACACCACAAATACATCTGCAATTGGGCTATTGGTAATCCACATCTTGGCGCCAGTTAAACGGTAGCCACCTTCTATTTTCTTGGCGCGACAGGCCATACTACCTGGATCTGAACCATGGTCGGGTTCGGTTAGGCCAAAGCAGCCAATCCATTCACTTGTGGCCAGTTTAGGTAAGTATTTTTGCTTTTGTTGCTCAGTCCCAAATTCATGAATGGGCACCATCACCAATGAGCTTTGCACACTGGCCATTGAACGATAGCCTGAGTCAACGCGCTCAATTTCACGGGCAATCAGACCATAACTCACATAATTCAAGCCTGCACCGCCATATTGTTCTGGGATGGTGGGTCCGAGCAGGCCTAATTCACCCATTTCCCTAAAGATGTGCGGATCGGTTGTTTCATGACGGAATTGATCAAGTACCCGTGGCATTAACTGGTCTTGGCAGAAGGCATGGGCTGTATCACGAACCATGCGCTCTTCTTCGTCTAGTTGCTGCTCAATTAAAAAAGGGTCATTCCAGCGAAATTCAACACGGCTCATTCTTTATTCCTTGATCATTATTTTCGCAATTTCTTGTCAGTTTTTTTTAACTTGAGCGTTCAAGTTAAGTAGAGTTACTTTAACTTATTTGAGAGATGCATCAATTAAATTTCTATTCGATGCGTGCTCTATTCTGGGTTTATCGTCTATGGAATTTAGGGTTTGTTAGCTCTGGGATTTTTACAATGCGTCTGGATTAACATACCATCAAACAGATGCGGTACTGATCCAGAGCGATGTTGATTTTTAATCAGCTGACTGAGTAGATATTTTATTGAATATACTCAGTCAGCGATTTATTGGTACTTAAACTTTGTTGGTGAGATCAACTGACAACTCATCCCAACGTTGGTTTGCGGCTTGCATGGCCTGCATCTTAATATGTCCAAAACCCCGCACTTCAGCAGGCAATTCGGCAATCTGTTCTGCAACAGCCAAATTATAGCTGTTTGGTGATGAGATCAGGGTTTCAACAAAAGCGATATAGCGCTCCCGCCATGCTTGCTCATGTTGACGTTCTTGCTGACGGGTAAATGGATCGAAAAAGCTTTCTCGTAACCATTGTAAGCGTGCCAGCAACATCATTGGAAAGCGCATCCAGTAGCCAAAGATACGTTTACGGATATTTTGATCAGTACCCAAGGTCGGTGGTGCAAGATGATAGGAAAGACGGACACCACGACCAAATTGCGACTCAATTGATTTTTTAAAGCTTGCGCCAGTGAGCAAACGTGCCACTTCATACTCATCTTTATAGGCCATGACACGATACAGTTGGGTTGCGATGGTGCTTGCCAATGTTTCAGGCAGCAATTTAGCCACTTGCTCTAACAGCATTCTATAGCGCTCTGCATAGGCTTCATTCCAATAGTCTTGCAGACGTGTGGTGCGGTCATGGATCAGTTCAGCCAGTGTTTGCGGTACATTGCTTTTTGGCAGGCTGGCGAGTAAAGCAGTGACTAAGTCTGGATCACTGGAGAGATGACAACCAATACGAAAGGCTTCAAGATTTTTGTCAATCGCCGTGCCATTCAGTTGGATGGCTTTTTCAATACTTTCACGTAGCAAAGGAACTTGCCCTGACTGCCATGCCATACCGAGCAAGATCTGATTGGCGTAGATGGCATCACCCAATACTTGGGTTGCAATGCGTGCAGCAGGTAAGGAAACCAGTTTCCCTTGTTGGACACGGCCGCGCAGACGATCGATTAAATCATTAATCGGTGCATACCAATCACGTTTGTTAATAAAGTCAGAGGTCGGTGAACCATCTTCATTGACGATCACCATTGCATCTTGTTTTAAACGGGAGAGCGCGGCATTGCTACCTGCTACAATAGCATCGGCACCGATCAATAGATTACATTGATATTCTGGAATTTTAGTCGATGAAATTTGTGCATCATCGGTGGCAATTTGGATATAGGAATATACCGTACCGCCTTTTTGTGCCAGCCCAGCCATGTCCATGACCCGGGTTGCTTTACCTTCCAGATGGGCTGCCATACCCAGTAAAGCGCCGACAGTGACCACACCTGTACCACCGACACCCCCGACCATAATACGACTCGGCGTATCAGTCAGTTGAGGAATCACGGGGCGATCAGGCCAACCCGTAGCAAAGCCTTCAAATTTGGCAGGCCGTTTCATATTACGGGTATGAACGGTCACAAAGCTTGGGCAGAAACCTTCTACACAGGTGAAATCTTTATTACAGCTGCTTTGATTAATCTGACGTTTGGTGCCTAAAGTGGTTTCTACAGGTTCAATCGACAAGCAATTGGATTTTTTAGAACAATCACCGCAGCCTTCACAAATGTCACTATTGATATAAAGACGTTCAGCTGGGTCAGGATACATATCGCGTTTACGGCGACGACGCTTTTCACTGGCACAGGTTTGCACATAGATTAAAGCGGTCACACCTGAAATATCACGTAATTCACGTTGCACGGCATCGAGGTCATTTCTGTGGCGGATATCGACATGCGGCGCAAGATGTTCTTCGGCATGGATCAGTTCGGGTTCATCCGTGACAATCACTTGTTTTTTAATGCCTTCGGCATCCAGTTGTCGAGTCAGTTGCGCCACACTCAAATGTCCATCAACATGCTGACCACCGGTCATGGCGACCGCATCGTTATAGAGAATTTTATAGGTAATATTGATGTTTGCCGCAATGGCTTGCCGGATTGCCAGATAGCCAGAGTGGAAATAGGTGCCATCACCGAGATTGGCAAAAATATGCTTTTCATTGGTGAAATGTGAGGCACCCGCCCAACTGACACCTTCACCACCCATTTGCGAAAAGGTTTCTGTGCCGCGATCTAGTGATACCGCAATATAGTGGCAACCGATGCCACCTAGCGCACGGCTGCCTTCTGGTACGACTGTTGAGGTGTTATGCGGACAGCCGCTACAAAAATAGGGTTTACGTTCAGCCAGATCCAGCACGCGTCGTGATTCTTGCTCAGCTTTTTGCAATAAATCGACACGACTCTGGATTTGCTGTCTTAAACTTTCGGGCAAATCTAATTTTAAAAACCGTGCTGCCAACATTTTGGCAATCGGCTCAGGCTGGAACTCGTAATGACCAATCAATGGAGCTTCCTCAAATGAGGTACTCCATTCACCTTTACCATGGATTGCTTTGCCGATCACATGCGGACGCTGTTCATCAGGTAGGGAATACAGTTCATCCTTGATCTGTGCTTCCATAATTGGACGTTTTTCTTCGACCACAATCAGTTCTTGTAAACCTTCAGCAAATTCACGCAGACCTTGGGGTTCTAATGGCCAAATCAGTGCAACCTGATAAACCCGAAGACCCAGTTGTTGCGCGGTTTCATTTTCAATGCCGAGAATGCGCAAGGCTTCAATGGTATCGAGATAGCCTTTACCACTGGCTGCAATGCCGATACGGGCATGCTCACACGGCCATGTGATCTGGTTGAGTTGATTGGCGCGGGCATAAGCCAATACCGCAGGTAAGCGATATTGATAAAGCCGTTGTTCTTGTTGGATGCCATGATCTGGCCAGCGAATATGGATGCCGTCGGCAGGCAGCTCGATTTCAGGTAAAACAGGGGTGACACGATCGAGATCGACAATGACCGAAGCTGAAGTTTCAACAATTTCACTGACCAGTTTCATTGAGGTCCACACCCCAGCAAAACGTGACATGGCCACCGCATGGCCACCGAGATCGAGAATGTGTTGTACAGAAGTGGGATAGAAAATTGGAATGCCACACCCCATCATCACATGTTCGGACTGATGGGGAACGGTCGATGATTTACAGGAATGGTCATCCCCAAACAGCGCAACTACGCCACTATGTTCGGCCGTTCCTGCGAGGTTGGCATGGCGAAGTACATCGCCTGAACGGTCTACACCTGGACCTTTACCATACCACCATGCAGTAACACCATCATATTTGCCTTGACCTGCGAGGTTGGCTTGTTGTGTGCCCCAAATGGCAGTCGCCGCGAGGTCTTCATTAATACCGGGTTGAAAGACGACATTGTGATCTTTAAGTATGCCTCCAATTTGCCAAAGAAAATTATCATAGTTGCCGACAGGTGAACCACGATAACCCGAAATAAAACCAGCAGTGTGCAACCCATTCAGCTCATCACGGCGTGTTTGTGCCAGAGGTAAGCGAACCAGTGCCTGAATGCCCGTCATATAGGCTGAACCGTAATCACTGATATATTTATCGTCCAGTGATACATCTTTAGTGGCAATAATTTTTGGAGCAACTTTTGTCGCTATATTCATTTATGTCTCCTTAGAATTGTGTGTAGTTTTGACTACTTTCTTTTTTCAACATCCGGTTGAATATTTGGAGTAAGTACATATTTTAAAAAGACTGATCAGCGGCGTTCGCTAAAAAAAACTGCTCAATCAATGTACATATTTGTCATTGTGGTTGATCCAGACTGGTGCAACAATGCGTAATTTAGAAAAAGATATTTACGTTATGCGCAAAAATCTTGATGGTGGATTGCTACATGCCATGCATGCCTTCCTGAAAGTGATTGATAGCGGGAGTTTCACGGCTGCTGCGGAGCAGATGGATCTCACAACAGCGCAGGTTTCTCGATTAATTAGTGAATTAGAAGGGCGTTTAGGTACAAAACTCCTACAACGCTCGACCAGACAGCATGCCTTGACCGAAATTGGTGCAAACTATGCAGAGCAGTGCCGACAAGTATTGGCCATGGTGGAGGAATCTGAAGCCCAAGCCATGGGCATGGCAGCCAGACCGCAGGGGCGGTTGCGGGTATTGAGTATGGCCAGTTTTGGCCATCATTATCTGGCGCCGATGATGGCGGAATTTTGTCAAACTTATCCAGAGCTTACGGTTGAATATCGCACTTCGCAAAATGTACCTGATCTATTAGGCAAAGGGATTGATGTCAGCCTGTATCTCACCGAGTCCTTGGCAGATTCACGATTTGTGGCGCGTCGAATTGGTACCATCTTTTCGGTGTTATGCGCTTCGCCTGCCTATCTGGAAAAACATGGTGAACCTCAATCCTTGGATGATTTGCAAAAGCATGCCTGTTTACGTTTGGTCAATCCGTCAATTACGCCGCAATGGCATTTGGTCAGTGAAAACAGCTGTTCTTACCAGATTGATATCACTGGTCCCTTGATTGCCGATACCCCTGAGTTGTTGCTGGATGTGGTACAGCAGGATATGGGGATTGCATTATTGCCAACCTTTTCATCGATTGATGCAATTCGGGCAGGGCGACTGCGCCGTATTTTACCTGCTTGGCGATCGCCTGATATTGGAGTCTATACCTTATTGCCATCACGTCATTTTGTGGATGCAAAAACACGGGCATGGCTGGAGTGGGTCGAGCAACATATTTCTCCGAAAATCCAAATGGATACGGATTATTTTTTATAAATGGGTTATTGAATATATTATTTATCTGAGTTTAATGTAATTTCTTTTTAAACTACTGAAAATAAATAATCATGCTAGAGTCATATAGTGCTCTCATCCTGTTTTTAGCAATAACCTGCGGTTCGCCTTACTTTGGTTTCGCCCAAAGTAAGCAAAGGCATTGTCATCTACAAAACCTGTTCACTTCTTTCAATTAAATAGATGGATTGCAAAAACAGAATCTTACAGATATCCCGCAGTTTGTAGATGACGTCTCCGAGTATCATATAACTACACCAAACCTGTGTTATTTAAATAAATTATGAAACAAGAGAAAAATGTCCGGTGATTAGTTTTGTGAGTTTAAACGTGAACCTTGATTCACCATATTAGAGTTAAGGGTGATATTTGAGTTGTTTAAACACAACGGCTTTGCCAATAGGCATTGGCATAATTCGATAAGCTTTTCCTGTTGAGTACATGACTAATATTTTGGCTGGCTTGCATCAGCTTTTCTAAATCAATACCTGTTTCAAAGCCCATATGCGAGAGCAAATAGAACAGATCTTCGGTGGCGACATTGCCTGAAGCACCTTTGGCATAAGGGCAACCACCCAATCCAGCTAATGAAGAATCAAATACACGAATGCCTTGTTGTAAGGACTGATAAATATTGGCAATTGCCATGCCATAGGTATTGTGAAAATGTCCTGCCAAAACTTGGCTGTCGAGTTCAGCCAGACAGGCTTGCCAGACTTTTGCGACACGATCTGGTGTGGCGGTACCGATGGTTTCTCCCAAAGAAACTTCATAACAGCCCATCTCATACAGTCGTTTAACCACGTTTACCACTTGCTCAGGTGCAATCGCACCTTCATAAGGACAATCGACGATACAAGAGACATAACCGCGGACACGGATATTTTGTGCTTTGGCTGCACGCATGACGTCGGCAAACTTTTCAAAGCTTTCATCAATCGAGCAATTAATATTTTTACGGGTAAAGCTTTCAGAAGCTGCGGTAAACACTGCAACTTCTTGGCATCCTACCGCTTGAGCACTTTCAAAACCTTTGATGTTCGGTGTGAGCAGACTAAATTGCACATCGGTTGTCTGGGGCAATTGCTTAAACAGCTCATCACTTTGCGCCATTTGCGGCACCCATTTGGCAGACACACAGGAACCGACCTCAATTGATTTTAGTCCAGCATTTATCAGATCATGAATGAAGTTTAGGCGTTGTTCGACGCTTAACGCCTGTTTTTCGTTTTGCAGGCCATCACGCGGGCCGACCTCCACGATTTTGACAAATTCACTCATGCAACTTCCTCCTGTACAGGTTGAAATTCCACCAGTTCATCGCCAGCTTTAACCTGATCACCCACTTGAAAATAGGCATCCACAATTACGCCATCTTGCGGTGCGCGAATGGTGTATTCCATTTTCATGGCTTCAAGCGTCATCAGGATATCGTCTTTTTTCACGTTATGATTGGCTCCGACCAGAACCTGAGTCACCACACCCGGCATGGGTGCTTTGAGGTGTCCTTGCTCTGCTTGGCTATCATTCTGGTGATAATTTTGTTGAATATAGCCAAATTTATGGCTTTGTCCGTTATGGAACAGGGTGATGCCTTGTGGACTCTGGTTAAAAGACAATTTCTGTTGGGTACCATTGAGATGAATCACCGCAGTATGTGCATCCAATAGCTGCCCTGAAATCGGGTAGCTTTCACCGTTATACTCTGCATTAAAACCGTGCTCGGCTGAGCTCAGCTTGATGTGAATATTTTGATCTAGATAGTTAAGTTTGATGGTTTGTTTAAAGGCAATATTTAAACGCCATAGCGGTTGTGCTTGCCATAACTGTTTTTGGCTAGAGCGGTTATTATTCAGTTTGCTTAAAAACTCGATAAAGGCTGTGGCGACCACCAATTCAGGTTTAATCTGTTCAGGCTGGAACAAGAAATCATGTTCACGTTGAATCAGGTTAGTATCCAGTTTGGCCTGTTTAAATGAATCACAACGAACAATCTTTTGCAGAAAGGCAATGTTGTTACCCAAACCATCGACATGGAATTGACTGAGTGCATGTTGCATTTGGATCAAAGCTGCTTCACGGTTTTTACCCCAAACGATCAGTTTGGCAATCATTGGATCATAATAGGTGGTGATTTCATCGCCTTCTACAATGCCGCTGTCAACACGGACAGACTGGTTTTGCGTTGGGTAGTGTAGATAGTCAATTTTGCCGATGGCAGGCAAGAAGCCCTTTTCGGGTTCTTCGGCATAGATCCGTGCTTCAAGGGCATGACCATGAATCTGTAATTGGTGTTGCAGTTTCGGTAAGGGTTCACCATCCGCGACACGCAGTTGCCATTCCACCAGATCTTCGCTGGTAATCATTTCCGTGACAGGATGTTCCACTTGCAGACGGGTATTCATTTCCATGAAATAGGCAGTACCGTCTTGTTCCACAATAAACTCAACTGTTCCTGCACCGACATAATCTACTGCACGGGCAGCATCAATGGCGGCTTGGCGCATGGCATCCAGTTTTTCAGCAGGCATTTGCGGTGCAGGGGCTTCTTCAAGTACTTTTTGATGGCGACGTTGTACCGAACAATCACGTTCAAATAAATGCACATAGTTACCATGTGTATCACCAAACACTTGTACTTCAATATGGCGTGGTTGAATCACATAACGTTCAATCAGCACATCGTCATTGCCAAAGCTAGACTTGGCTTCACGTTTACACGAGGCCAAGGACTGCAAGAAATCCTCACTACGCTCAACCAAGCTCATACCTTTGCCACCACCGCCAGCACTGGCCTTGATCAGCACAGGATAGCCAATTGCATCGGCTTGCTGTTTTAAAAACTCGGCCTCTTGATTGGTTCCATGATAGCCTGGTGTTAAAGGCACACCTGCTTTTTCCATCAAGGCTTTAGAGGTCGCTTTGAGACCCATGGCTAAAATCGCATCCACGGGTGGGCCAATAAAGCAAATATTGTGTTGCTGGCAAGCGAGTGCAAATTGATCATTTTCAGACAGAAAACCATAACCTGGATGAATCGCTTGGCTGCCTGTATCAATCGCTGCCTGAATAATACGATCCACCTGTAAATAACTTTGTGTGGCAGGTGATTGCCCAATATAAATGGCTTCATCCGCCATTTTGACATGTTGTGCATCGGCATCTGCATCTGAATACACTGCAACCGTTGCAATCCCGAGTTTTTTTGCGGTACGAATCACACGGCAGGCAATCTCGCCACGGTTCGCAATTAAAATTTTTTCAAACATTGTGATCGTCCTGAATTTTTGTTATTTGGAGGTGGAAGTCCACGCAGGTTGTTGTTTATTTAAAAAGGCATTCAAACCTTCTTTGGCTTCGCTGCCTTGACGAACTTGAGCAATATGTTGTGCAGTCTGCTTGAGCAAATCATCACTCATGCTTTGGTGGCTCACCATCTGAATTAACTGTTTCGATGCAGCCTGTGCCTGAGGCCCACCGAGCAGCAATGCATCAAGGATTTCTTGAACTTTTCGATCTAAGTCTTCTGCATCTGCAACTTCATGGGCTAAACCAATCTGTTTAGCTTCCCGTGCCGAAATCCGTTCCGCAGTTAAGAAATAACGCGAAGCCTGCCGTGCTCCAATCGCACGAATTACATACGGACTAATAGTCGAAGGGGCAAGACCTAAACGAACTTCCGAGGTTGCAAATTTGGCGTCAGTGCTGGCAATACAAATATCACAAGCCGAGGCCAAACCCATGCCACCACCAAAGGCAATACCATGCACACGCGCAAGTGTCGGTTGCTTTAAGGTCGCGAGAGCATTTAGCATCTGTGCAAGTTTGAGCGCATCGGCTTCATTCTCAGCAGAAGAGGCCTGACCTGCCTGTTTCATCCAGTTTAGGTCGGCACCTGCTGAAAAGCTTTTGCCACGGCCAGCCAAGACCACCACACGCACATCATCTCGTGTGTTGAGACTGTTAAAGCAGTCATGTAATTCTTCAATCACCGTAGTATTAAAAGCATTGTGCAGTTCTGGTCGGTTGAGCCAAACATAGGCCACTTGACCGTGTTGTTCCAGTTGTAAAAATTGATAGCTCATAGACACCTCTTACATGCGGAACACGCCAAATTTGGTTGGCTGAATTGGTGCATTTAATGCGGCAGCAAGACTCAGCCCCAGCACATGACGGGTTTGAGCAGGATCGATGACGCCGTCATCCCAAAGGCGAGAAGAGGCATAATACGGATGGCCTTGGTGCTCATATTGTTCACGAATCGGTTGTTTAAACTCATCTTCTTCCTGTGCTGACCATTGTGCACCTTTTTGCTCAATCTGATCACGTTTTAAAGTTGAGAGCACACTGGCAGCCTGTTCACCACCCATCACAGAAATACGCGAGTTTGGCCATGTCCATAAAAAGCGTGGCGAGTAAGCGCGGCCACACATGCCATAGTTACCTGCACCAAAAGACCCCCCAATAATCAGAGTGAGTTTCGGTACATTGGCTGTGGCAACTGCCATCACCAACTTGGCACCATTTTTGGCAATGCCTTCATTTTCGTATTGACGACCCACCATAAAGCCGGTGATGTTTTGGATAAATAACAATGGAATATTGCGTTGGGTACACAGCTCAATAAAATGTGCGCCTTTTTGTGCAGACTCGGAAAAGAGAATGCCGTTATTGGCAATGATGCCAACTGGCATCCCGTAAAGCGAAGCAAAACCTGTAATTAGGGTCGAACCAAAACGGGCTTTAAATTCATCAAAGCGTGAACCATCGACAATACGGGCAATCACTTCACGGACATCGAAAGGTTTACGTGCATCACTGGGTACAACCCCATAGAGTTCGTTGGCATCAAATAGTGGTTCATCAATCTGCTTGTTTAATTCAGTTGGTTTTTTATTTAGATTGGCGACGATGTTACGGGCAATCGCAAGTGCGTGTTCATCATTTTCCGCCAAATGATCGGCAACCCCTGACAAGCGAGTATGTACATCACCACCACCCAAATCTTCACTGCTGACCACTTCACCTGTCGCGGCTTTCACCAATGGTGGGCCACCCAAGAAAATCGTACCTTGATTGCGTACAATAATGGTTTCATCAGACATGGCAGGGACATAAGCACCACCAGCGGTACAGCTACCCATCACCACCGCGATCTGTGCGATACCTTGGCTCGACATCCGCGCCTGATTATAGAAAATACGCCCGAAATGGTCTCGATCAGGAAACACCTCATCTTGCATCGGCAAGAATGCACCGCCTGAATCCACCAGATAAATACAGGGCAAGTGATTTTGCTCGGCAATTTCCTGCGCACGTAAATGCTTTTTCACTGTCAATGGATAATAGGTGCCACCTTTGACGGTTGCATCATTGGCAACAATCATGCAGGTCACACCATTGACTTGGCCAATACCTGCAATCACACCCGCAGCAGGAATGTCATCTTCATAAACCTTATAAGCAGCCAACTGACCAATTTCTAAAAAAGCCGTGCCGACATCAATCAGTTGGTCAATACGATCGCGTGGTAATAATTTGCCTCGAGCTAAATGTTTTTGGCGGGCATTTTCGCCACCACCGAGTGCTACTTTTTGAGCCACTTGTTTCAGATCGCTGACCAAGGTTTGCATGGCGTGTTGATTGGTTTTGAAGTCTTCACTTCGAACATTAATTTTGCTGTGTAATTGGTTCATAAGCTGCATCCTGATTTATGGTTATTATTTGGTTTCATTAAACAGTTCGCGGCCAATCAGCATGCGGCGAATTTCTGAAGTTCCTGCACCAATTTCATAAAGTTTGGCATCGCGCCATAAGCGACCTGCTGAGAATTCATTGATATAACCATTACCACCGAGGGTTTGAATGGTTTCACCTGCCATCCATGTGGCTTTTTCTGCGGCATATAAAATGGCACTGGCTGCATCTTTGCGTAAGCTGCGGTCATGGTCGGCTTTGTCACAGGCTGCACCAACTGCATAAACCAAGGCTTTACAAGCGAGCCATGTGGAATACATATCCGCCAGTTTGCCTTGCATCAATTGGAACTCACCCAAGGCTTGCCCAAATTGTTCACGCTCATGCAGGTAGGGAATGACCACATCCAGACAGGCATCCATAATGCCCAAAGGACCAGCACTTAAGACCGCGCGTTCATAGTCCAGACCACTCATCAGTACTTTGGCACCGTTGCCAACACCACCGAGCACGTTTTCAGCAGGGACTTCAACATTGTCAAAAAATAGCGGATAGGTATTAGAACCACGCATACCTAACTTATCTAGATGCTTACCATGACTAAAGCCAGGCATATCTTTTTCGATCAGAAATGCTGTCATGCCTTTGGCACCTGCATGTGGATCAGTTTTTGCGTACACCACCAATACATCAGCATCACCGCCGTTGGTGATCCACATCTTTGAACCATTGAGAACAAAATGATCGCCTTTTTGTTCAGCACGCAGTTTCATACTGACCACATCCGAACCTGCGTTGGGTTCAGACATCGCCAAAGCACCGACAAAGTCACCTGAAATCAGCTTGGGTAAATATTTCTGTTTTTGTTGCTCACTGCCGTTGCGATTAATCTGGTTGATACACAAGTTAGAATGCGCACCGTAAGAGAGGCCAATAGAGGCTGATGCACGCGAAATTTCTTGCAACACAAGGATATGTGCCAGATAGCCCAGATTGGTACCGCCATATTCTTCAGAAACGGTTAAGCCCATCAATCCCATATCGCCAAACTTTTTCCAAAGATGGGCAGGGAATACATTGTCCTGATCGACTTGTTGCGCAATCGGTGCAATTTCCTTGGCACAAAATGCAGCAACTGAATCTTGTAGTGCAATTAATGTTTCATCCAGACCAAAGTTTAAGCTACGTAGGTTCATTGTGTTGTCATCCCGGTGGTTATATTTGTTGTTCCATTAAGCGTTGTTGTGTGTGCTTAGGAAGTACCTTACAATGATTTTTTAAAAAAGTGAATAGTGATTCATAAAATGATTTACAATTCACTTTATTTGTTAGAGAATAAAATTTATGAGCTATAAACGATCAACCTTAATGCAGGAGAGGATGGAGAAAAATCGTAAATCGATTTTGAGTTCAGCCAGAAAATTAATTTCAGAGGGAGGGTTCAAAGACGCACAGATACAAACCATTGCTGAGCAAGCAGGGGTCTCAAGTGGTCTGGTTTATCGCTACTTTGACAATAAAAGTCAGGTGTTAATTGAGGTTTTGTCGGAAGCCATCAATACCGAACTGTTGGTGATTGATGCCATCACAGAAAGTGATCTGACCGCACAACAAAAATTGCACAAGGCCGTCGCGACCTTTGTAAAACGGGCATTGAATAGCCCGCAGTTGGCCTATTCACTGATGTTTGAACCTGTAGATTCAACAGTAGAACATGAGCGTTTTCGGGTAAAGCAACTGATTAAACAAAGTATTAAAAAAATCCTTGCGGATGGAAATGCAAGTGGCGAGTTTGTTCTGGATGACTTAAACACAACCGCTATGTGTGTGGTCGGTGCGATGACCTATGTGGTGGTTGAACCTTTAGATCCAGCACAAAATACCAAGTTTGATCAGACGCACAAAGACTATTTTTCCAAACAGATTGCTGACTTTTGTGTGGATGCAGTACAGAAAAAGTAGGGCAGATAGAACGGTTTAAAATCACAACAATAAGCAGTTTGAAGAGTAGTTGCAGTCACAACAATTAGATTAGCTAAGAACAGAATTAAAAAAGAATCAAGGAGAATGATTCAATGCAACACGTACGGTTAAGCTATGCCTCTGGAACCAGCTCGCAGCCCCTGTTGGGGATGACGATTGGAGATAAATTTGATCAGGCCTGCCAGCAATATGCTGAGCAAGAGGCGATTGTCAGTTCGCATCAGAACCGACGCCTAAGCTATAAACAACTGCAGCATGAAGTGAATGCGTTTGCCTGTAGTCTGCTCAAGCTGGGTTTGAAAAAGGGCGATAGACTGGCAATCTGGTCACCTAATTGCGTGGAATGGACGGTGACCCAATTTGCCGCATTCAAAGCTGGCATTATTCTAGTGAATCTGAATACCGCCTATAAAAGTCATGAACTGGAATATGTACTCAATAAAGTTTCCTGCAAAGGCTTGATCATTGCCTCACAGTTCAAGACCACCGATTATCAAGAATTACTCACTAAGATTGCACCTGAGCTGACATCTAGCTCCGATAAAGTGCTTCATTCAGCCCGTTTACCACATTTAAAATATGTGATCAAAATTGATGAGCAGCAGCATAGCGGTATCTATCGTTTTAGCGATTTACTCGAAACTCCAAATCAATCGCAGCTCGATGAGTTACAGCGCTTAGCCAAACAATTGCAGTTTGATGAAACCATCAATATTCAATTTACTTCAGGAACAACAGGCAATCCAAAAGGAACCATGTTGACCCATCATAATATTTTGAATAATGGGTATTTTGTTGGTGAAGGGATTGGCTTAACGCCCCAAGATCGCGTCTGTATCTCAGTTCCTTTATTCCATTGTTTCGGCATGGTAATGGGCAATATGGCCTGTATTACCCATGGTGCTACCATGGTTTATCCTGCGTCCGTGTTTAATCCATTGGAAAGCTTAAAAACCATTGAGCAGGAAAAATGTACCGCGGCTTATGGTGTGCCGACCATGTTTATTGCCATTTTGGAACATGAGCAATTTGCCGAATTTGATTTGAGCAGTTTGCGTACCGGTATCATGGCAGGCAGTCCATGTCCGAGAGAAATCATGCAGCGTGTGATTGACCGCATGCATATGTCAGAAATTACCATCTGTTATGGCATGACCGAAACCTCTCCAGTCAGTGTGCAGAGTTATATTGATGATTCAATTGATAAACGGGTCAGCACGGTGGGGCATGTTCATCCACATTTGGAAGTCAAAATTGTCGATTTAGAAGGTGAAATCGTTCCATTAGGGATACTCGGTGAACTTTGTGTCCGTGGTTATTCGGTCATGGCGGGGTATTGGGATGAGCCTGAAAAAACCAAAGAAGTGATCGACGCAGCGGGTTGGATGCACACGGGCGATATTGCTGAAATGGATGCTGAAGGCTTTGTCAAAATCAAAGGCCGAATTAAAGATGTGGTGATTCGCGGGGGTGAAAATCTATTTCCAAAAGAAATCGAAGACTTTTTATATACCCATCCCGATGTCTGCGATGTGCAAGTGATTGGTTTGCCCGATATGCGTTATGGGGAGGAGCTCTGTGCCTGCATCATTTTACACGAGCACCATCAAAGCAATGAAGACAGTATCCGCAGTTTCTGCAAAGAGCATATTTCACATAACAAAGTGCCACGTTACGTGAAGTTTTTTGCTGAGTTCCCAATGACCGCATCAGGCAAAGCACAGAAATTTAAATTGCAGGAAATCATGCGGGCAGAGCTGAATTTGACTGCTGAAATTTTTGATTAAAACCGTATTCCTCTCCCGTGTATTGAGACTGAGGAGGAGCTTTGATGCCATGGTTGCTATCTAAACAGAGGATGTCAGGATCAAGAAATGAAGATTAGAAATGATTGGTCACGTGTGGAAATACAGGCGCTTTATGAGCAGCCATTGTTAGATTTGCTGTTTCAGGCACAACAGGTGCACCGACAATATTTTACGGCGAATACGATTCAGGTCAGTACTTTGCTTTCGATCAAGACCGGCAAATGTCCTGAAGATTGCAAGTATTGTTCGCAATCAGCGCGTTATGATTCAAAACTGGAAGCAGAAAAACGCGTTGCGGTCGAGAAAGTCATTCAAGAGGCACAAAAATCCAAGGCTTCAGGCGCATCTCGTTTTTGTATGGGTGCCGCATGGCGCAATCCGCATGAGCGCGATATGCCTTATGTATTGGATATGGTGCGCGAGGTCAAAGCTTTAGGGCTGGAAACTTGTATGACCTTGGGCATGCTGAATGCTTCTCAGGCGGAGCGTTTAAAAGAGGCTGGTCTGGATTATTACAACCATAATCTGGATACTTCGCGGGAATATTATTCCCATATTATCAGCACCCGAACTTTTGATGATCGACTGGAGACACTGGACCATGTTCGTCAGGCAGGGTTGAAAGTCTGTAGTGGCGGTATTGTCGGTTTAGGTGAAAGCCGAGAGGATCGAATTGGTCTTTTACATGAGTTAGCGACTTTGCCGCTACATCCAGAGTCTGTACCGATTAATATGTTAGTGCCGATCGAAGGGACACCTTTGGCTCAAGTAGAAAAACTGGATGTGATTGAATGGATACGGACCATCGCGGTGGCACGACTGCTTATGCCGCAAAGTTATATTCGACTTTCGGCTGGGCGCGAAGCATTAACCGATTCCGATCAAGCCTTGGCATTTATGGCCGGTGCTAATTCTATTTTTTCAGGTGAAAAACTGTTAACCACTGCCAATGCCGGTGAAAGTCGTGACCAAGCTTTATTTCAAAAATTGGGCTTAAGTATCGAAGCGGCTAAACCTTCTATAAAGCAGTTATCTGTTGATGCGATGCTGACCGTTTAAGGCTTTTTCAAAAAAAAGAGGATCAAATGGCGAAAGATTTTAACAGTCAGAAAGTGGTGGAACGCTATGACGATCATATCCGTCGTCTGATTCCGGGTTATGCGCTGATGCATCAACAAGTGGATGCGATTTTACAGTCGGCTTTAAGTGCAGACGCAGAGATTCTAATTGTCGGTTGTGGCACAGGCTATGAGCTTGAATATTTACTGAATAGGCATCCAACTTGGAGATTTACGGCAGTTGATCCTTCTTTAAGTATGTTGCAGAAAGCACAAGCACTGATTCAGCAGCTTGGGCAGTCAGAGCGTGTGCAATTTATTCATGGCGAAACAGCAGCATTGTCTAGGCAGCCAAAATTTGATGCAGCACTGTCTATCTTGGTTGCGCATTTTGTACCGCATGCGCTGAAACCAGATTTTTTTGCTGAGATTTCACAGCGCTTAAAAGCCGGTGGATTGCTGATGACCTACGATCTGATGGCTTGTGAAAATCCTCAACAATTTAAAGCCTTGCCTTTGTTATGTCAGAGTAATGGTCTGAGTATTGAGCAGAGTGAGACAATGATGGAACGTTTAGCACAAGACTTTTTTACTGTTTCTTATGAGGCTTATGAGCAACTGCTTCAGCGGACAGGTTTTGAACAGGTGCATTGCTTTAGCCAAGTTTTAACCTATCAAGGACTGATTGCCCAGAAAAAACAGGACGATATCTTGACCTTGGAACATTCTGGCAAGGCTGTTTTCACTCAACAAGGAATTCAACATTAAAACAGCAACTTAATTTTTAGCTTTTAACCGAAGTTTTTAACAGTGGCAGCAATTGTCGCTGCTCGGCTCTGCTGTCTTTAAAAAAGTGGCTATTTATTTAAACAGGAGGTGAAAAACAAATAAATCAATGGTTTGAAGTTTTAAAAATAAAAAATGTGATGTGGTACATCGGTACGACAAAGGAAAAACACAAACAAGAATGATCTTAAAACGGGTTTTAAGATTAGCCAGAAAGGAAATTGATTTTAATGAAAAAGTTTATTATAACGGTACAAAAAAGCATATTGGCAACGGCAGTTTTAACGGCTATGTCTGCTGCTTATTCAGGAACTGAAAGTGCTGAAATTGCACAGCTTCGACAGGAAGTACAAGAGTTGCGCGCGATGCTGCAACAATATGTAAAGCAACCTGTTCCAACATCCTCTAGCCCACAAGTCGCAGTTGCTGCTGCGCCACAAGCGACTCAAACACAGGCGCCAAAACTGAATATCAGTAAAGGTGGAGCAGAAGTCAGTTTATATGGTTATCTCCGTGCCGATGCCTCTTATCAGGCCAAAGGTGCATCGACCATGTATAACAATATCAGTGGTGTACCACTGGAACATACTGCCGAGGAAGCTCAACAAAAAGATCGTTTGCATTCAACCGTCAATGTCACCCGTTTGGGCTTAAATTTTAAAACACCGACAGCCGCTGGCGATGTTGGTGGCAAGCTGGAAATGGATTTCTTTGGTGGCAGTACACGCGATCAATTCCGTATTCGTCATGCTTATTTAACCTTTGATAAATGGTTGATTGGTCAGACTTGGTCCACTTTTATTGCACCTGAATATTATCCAGAAACCATTGATGCAGGAACTTATGTCGGTGGTGCATTACAACGCTCTCCGCTGCTACGTTATAGCGATAATTTATCGGCCAATACCAGTTTTGCTGTCGCGATTGAAGATCCAAAATATACCGCAACTTCAGACCCTGATAATGAAATGCGTTTACCTGCTTTGGTGGGCCGATTGAACCATAAATTTGAGAATGGTTCCTTGTTGTCTGGCCGAACTTTTATGGCTGAGAAAAAAACCAGTAATGATGAGGAATGGGCATGGGGTGTGGGGCTCGGGGGTAAATATCAGTTAACACCACAAACTTTCTTAAAAGCGGATTATTACCATGTCAAAGGCGATGGCCGTTTCCTGCTTTGGACCAATAACAGTTATGTGATTGATGATAAAAATCATATTCAGAGCAATGAGTTCGATACCATTTCAGCAGGTCTGACCCATCAATTTAATTCGAAGCTTCGCTCAACCTTGGGTTATGGCTATATGAAAGCCAAGGATGACAACACCTTTGCCCAAATCCAGAAAACTAACCTGACTCAAAACAAAGAACTTTGGCAGGGCTGGATCAATGCCATGTACAATCCCTATAAACCAATTACCTTGGGGGTGGAATACGTCTATGGCGAACGTGAAACTTTTGAGGGGCGAAAAGGAATTGATAATCGCTTTAATATGATGGCGAGTTATGATTTTTAATGGTTTTGATCTTGTTGATCAAAATAAACATAGCGTTGCAATACATTGATATTCACGAGGGGTTTTGGTTGAATATCAATGTGAATTAGAAATTTGGGTAGAAAATTCAGGCTTAAATGGGTTGCATAATTCTGGTTTTTAAAATCTCCATAAAGGTTTTTAAAATCATATTGTAGTTTTTGCCTTTATGGGTGATCAGGCAGATCGGGGTACTGTAATGCATCACATCCTGCAAAATCGGTTGCATAAAACCATCTTCTACCCATTTTCTCGCATAATGATCGGGTAAAAAACCCAGAAATTTTCCTGTCAAGATTAGGAAGGCGATGCCTTCACGGTCACTGGCGGTGGCAGAACAATCAAGAAGTTGGTGTAATTTCGCCGCTTCAGCTGTCGTTGCATAATTCGGCAATACCGCTTGCCATTTTTTTAAATCTGCAGTGTGGATGTCACCTAAATGTTGAAACAGGGGGTGATTTTTACCGCAGTAGAGTAAAGAGTTTTCGCTATATAAGTTAAAATAATCTAAGCCAGACAATGGGGTAACAAGGGGGATGGCACCTGCGTGTAAGCGATTGTCTAAAACACGACATTCAATATCCGATAAGGTGCTCATACTAATATTGATTACCACTTCGGTATTTTCTTCGGCCAGCACAGCAAGCGTATTGGTGATATAGGCGCTGGGCATGGTCACCAAGTTATTAATAATCCCAATATTAAACTCACCTTTAAGTTGATTATGCATTTTATTGATCTTGGCGCGAAAGACTTCAATCGAAGCATTCAACACTTCAATATATTCCAGAATTTCCCGCCCTTCATCGGTGAGCGCAAAACCTGCTCGACCTCGTTGACACAGCCGAATACCGAGCCGATTTTCCAGATCGCTCATATGCAGACTAATTGCTGAACGACTAATGCCAAGCATACTTTCAGCAGCGCTAAAGCTATGGCAATCACATACCGTTTGAAATATTTTGAGTAGTTTTATATCAAAATCAGTCACTTGATTTAATTTTTTCGGCTTCATTTAGTTTTGCTTTTTTATATCTAAACTCAAGATAATTTGAATTTATCAAAACTATATCGCGCTGTACACTCCAACAATAACCCCAAAACAAGAAGAGTGATTATGTTTGATATCGACACCGCAAATGACCGAGATGATGCATTGGAAGCTAGTCCGTCAGAAGTTTCTATGCGCTTAAATTACCAAGCTCATTGGATGCCGTTTACCGCCAATCGTAACTTTCATCAAGATCCACGTATCATCGTGGCGGCCAAAGGTTCATCTTTAATCGACAGTACAGGACGCGAGATTTATGACTCATTGTCAGGTTTGTGGACTTGCGGCGCAGGGCATAGCTTGCCTGAAATCCAGCAAGCGGTAACACGTCAATTGGCAAAACTGGATTATTCCCCTGCATTCCAATTCGGACACCCATTATCTTTTCAATTGGCTGAAAAAATTGTGCAGCACATGCCTGAAAAACTACAGCATGTATTTTTTACCGATTCGGGTTCCGAGTCGGCAGATACCGCAATCAAAATGGCACGGGCGTATTGGCGAATTAAAGGTCAACCGAGCAAAACCAAGCTGATTGGGCGGGCACGTGGCTACCATGGCGTCAATGTGGCAGGCACAAGCCTAGGCGGGATTGGCGGCAACCGTAAAATGTTTGGTCAATTGATGGATGTCGATCATTTACCGCATACCTTACAACCGCATCTGAGCTTTACCAAAGGTTGCGCTGAAACAGGTGGAATTGAGCTAGCCGATGAAATGCTCAAGCTGATTGAGCTACATGATGCATCCAATATCGCAGCAGTGATTGTTGAACCTGTTTCTGGTTCAGCAGGTTGTATTGTGCCGCCAAAGGGCTATTTAAAACGTCTTAGAGAAATTTGTGATCAACACAATATCTTGCTGATCTTTGATGAAGTGATTACTGGCTTTGGCCGTATGGGTAAATGGACCGCGGCTGAATATTTTGGTGTGACGCCTGATTTACTCACGTTTGCCAAACAAATTACCAATGGTGCCATTCCATTAGGTGGCGTTGTCGCAAGCCACGAAATCTATGATGCCTTTATGCAGCAAGACTTGCCTGAGCATGCGGTTGAATTTACCCACGGTTATACCTATTCAGGGCATCCCGTTGCCTGTGCCGCTGCTTTAGCCACATTAGATGTATTGGAAAAACAGAATTTGATCACTCAATCTGCGGCTTTAGCCCCGAGTCTTGAGAAACAGATACATGAATTAAAAGGCGCACCGAATGTGATCGATATTCGCAACTGTGGTTTGATTGGTGCATTACAACTGGCACCACGCGATGGCGATGCCACCATTCGTAGTTTTGAAATCGGTATGAAGTTGTGGAAAGCCGGTTTCTATGTGCGTTTTGGCGGAGACACCATTCAGTTTGGCCCAATGTTCAATAGCACCGAAGCGCAATTATCACGCTTGATCAATGCTGTGGGTGAAACCCTTTATCAAGTGAAATAAAGCCTGGCTGAGTACCTGCCAGAAGCAAATGGAAAATAAGACACAGTGACAAGGAATACAGATGAATAATTTAGAAGATTTTAATGCCAATGCGTTCAGCAATACGGATTCAATTCAAGCAGCAACCACTCAATTGATTGGGCATTTTATCCAAGGTAGTTTGGTCACCAAATCCAACCGAAAACAAGCGGTTTATAATCCTGCTACGGGTGAGATCAGCAAAGAAGTAACCTTGGCGGATACACAGTTAGTGAATCAGGTGGTGCAGATTGCAGAACAGGCATTCCCTGCATGGCGTGATACGCCAGTGATCAAACGTGCGCGGGTAATGTTTAAGTTTAAACAATTGCTTGAAGAGAATGCTGAAACACTGTGTGAGTTGATAGGTCAGGAGCATGGCAAGATTTGTCATGATGCCAAAGGTGAATTACAGCGTGGCATTGAAAATGTGGAATATGCCTGTGGCGCGCCTGAGTTTTTAAAAGGCGAATATTCTAAAAATGTTGGCCCAGATATTGATTCTTGGAGTGAGTTTCAACCTTTAGGTGTAGTTGCAGGGATTACCCCGTTTAATTTTCCTGCAATGGTGCCGTTGTGGATGTTCCCGATGGCGATTGTGTGTGGCAATTGCTTTATTTTAAAACCCTCTGAAAAGGCACCTTCAGCCGCACTCTATTTAGCTGAATTACTTAAACAGGCGGGCTTGCCCGATGGGGTGTTTAATGTGGTCAATGGCGACAAAGAAGCCGTCGATGCCTTACTACATCATCCCAAAATTCAAGCCATCAGTTTTGTCGGATCAACGCCAATCGCAGAATATATTTATCGAACAGCGACCTCGACAGGAAAACGCTGTCAGGCACTGGGTGGTGCAAAAAACCACGCGATCATTATGCCCGATGCCGATATTGATAATGTGGTGACCTCTTTACTGGGTGCCGCCTTTGGTTCATCGGGTGAGCGTTGTATGGCGTTATCGGTTGCGGTGGCCATTGGTGATGAAGTGGCCGATGTGGTGATTGCCAAGCTTAAACAAGAGATGCAGCAATTGAAGTTTGGACATTATGCGGATGCCAGTAATGACTTCGGACCGCTCATTTCTCAAGCACATAAAGATAAGGTACAAGCATATATCCAAAGTGCCGAACAACAAGGTGCTAAAATTGTGGTGGATGGACGTGATGCCAAAGCAGTCGGTTATGAACATGGATTCTTTGTCGGGCCGACCTTAATTGATCAAATTTCAGCAGAGATGACCAGCTATCAACAAGAAATTTTTGGGCCTGTATTACAGGTGATTCGTGTCGAAACCATGCAGGAAGCCATGCGCTTGATCAATGATCATGAATACGGCAATGGGACCTGTATTTATACCCGCGATGGCGAAGCCGCGCGTTATTTTACCAATAATATCCAAGTGGGCATGGTCGGTGTGAACGTACCATTACCTGTACCAGTTGCTTACCATAGTTTTGGTGGATGGAAACGGTCACTATTTGGTGATCTGTATGCCTATGGGCCAGATGGCGTACGTTTTTATACCCGTCGTAAAACTATTACCCAACGTTGGCCGTCTGCGCAAATTCGTGAGGCCAAACAATTTGCTATGCCAACGTTAAATTAATTTTTGCTGGAGGGAAGACCGTTGGTTTTCCCTTTTTATTTTTATAGGAATTGAACAATGAAATGAGTCATTCATGGTTTAAACGTATTTTTAAGGAATAAAATATGAATAGTGCAAAAACAACAAAATTAGGTGAAGGACTTTCTAACCGCCATGTCACGATGATTAGTATTGGTGGTGTTATTGGTGCAGGTTTATTTGTCGGTTCATCTGCTGCAATCGCCAAAGCAGGTCCCGCTGCGGTATTGGCTTATATTATTACCAGTATTCTGGTTTTTCTGGTGATGCGCATGCTCGGTGAGATGGCGGTAGCGCAACCAGATACAGGTTCATTTTCAACTTATGCACGCAAAGCAATCGGCCCTTGGGCAGGCTTTAGTGTGGGTTGGCTGTATTGGTGGTTCTGGGTGTTGGTAATCCCGATCGAAGCCATTGCAGGCGCTGAAATTTTACATGCATGGTTTCCGCAGGTATCCAGTGCCATTTATGCTTTCGTATTTATTATTTTACTGAGTTTGGCAAACTTCTTTAGTACCAAAAGTTTTGGCGAGTTTGAGTTTTGGTTTGCACTGATTAAAGTGATTGCGATCTTGGTGTTTATTGTGATTGGTGCATCCGCCGTATTTGGGCTGTGGCCTTTAGCCAAAGATGTCAGCGGTGTGGGTCATCTATTTTCCAATGGTGGCTTTATGCCACATGGCATGGGTGGTGTTTTATCTGCGATTTTGATCTCGGCATTTTCCTTCTTTGGCATTGAAATTCTTTCGATTGCTGCGGCGGAGTCTAAAAATCCTGAAGAAAAAATCAAACGGGCGACCAATTTGGTACTTTATCGAATCATTCTGTTCTTTGTGGTTTCAATTTTTCTGGCGGTTGCCTTGGTTGATTGGCGTTCACCCGATTTACAAAAACTAGGTACCTTTCAGTATGTTCTGGTCAGCTTAAATATTCCTCAAACCAAGATGATCATGGACACTGTGGTATTTATTGCAGTGGCCAGCTGTATGAATGCGGCTGTTTATACCTCTTCACGCATGTTATTTGCTTTAGGAGCTCGTCAAGAAGCACCGAAAATGGTTACGAAAATTAATGCAGCAGGTGTGCCGACCATCGCGGTATTTGCATCGACATTGATTGGATTGATTTGTGGTGCGGTGAATTATCTGTTTCCTGGACAAGTATTTGGTTTTTTACTTTCAACCACGGGTTCGATTGCATTGGTGGTTTATCTAGTGATTGCGGTGTCACAACTGCGTTTACGAACCCAATTAGACAAAGAGGGTGCTACTGTTCCTTTTAAAATGTGGTTATTTCCGTGGCTGACTTGGTTTGTGATTATCGTGATTATGAGCGTACTGGGCTATATGTTCTTGTCACCTCAATATAGCTATGAAACCACTTTATCTTTAGGCGTAACGTTCATAGTTGTAATCTGTGGGCTGATCGTAACCCATCGGAAAAAATCAGACAGGGCAGTTCCTGTACATTTGGATTAATTTCAAACAAAACAGTAGAGGGCAAATATTATATGCTTGCTTGCCCAAGCGATATTGTATTTGCCCTTGTCATCGATATGACATAGGCCAAGGCAAGTAAGCACATTGATCTCCAATCAAAAAACTAATTTTTGTGAGGATCTAGACGGATACCATTTTCAATCAGGCATTGACGTAAAATACTAAAAGCAAAAGTCATGTCTTGTTCCTGCACACAGGCAAATCCAAGCAATAGACCAGATTGAATTGGCGTACTCAGACCAGAATAATATTGCGATAATGGCCGAACATTGACTCCGCGAGAAAGCGCCAGTTTGGATATCTCTAGATCATTGATGTGATCAGGTAATTTAAGCACCAGATGCAGTCCAGCATCGTGATTAAATTCATGGACAAAAACATCACCCAGATAGCGGTGAATCAGTTCAATCAAAAATTTACGCCTTTTACTATATAGCAGGCGCATTCTTCTTATATGCGCTGCATAATGTCCTTCACGGATAAATTCGGCTAAGGCACGTTGAGTGAGTAAGTGACCACCACGATAAAGCTCAGCCGAAATTGTACGTAAGGGCTGTACTAACTGTTTTGGAACCACCATATAGCCAATACGCAAGGCTGGGTAAATGGTTTTACTAAAGGTTCCAATATAAATGACGGGTGGATTATCTTCCAAACCTTGTAATGACGGATAAGGCTGACCAGAAAAACGGAACTCACTGTCGTAGTCATCTTCAATGATCCAACTGCGATGCTGTTTAGCCAAATCCAGCAATTTTCTCCGTCGCGCTAAACTGAGATGTGAACCCAAAGGATATTGGTGTGAAGGCGTGACAAAAATCAGGCGCGGTGGTGTCGAAGGGTGTTCTTCCGGAATAATCCCTTCAGCATCGACAGGCATCGGAATGATATTTAAACCATTAATACGTAGAAAGTTTTTGGCACCCCAATAGCCTGGATTTTCAATCCAGACATGATCATTTAAATCACATAAAGCCCGCGAAACCAGATCAACTGCCTGATGGATGCCTTCAGTAATAATAATCTGGTCGGTTTCACAATTGACGGAACGCGCAATCCGTAAATAATCGGCCAAAGCATGGCGTAATTCCGCACATCCTCCAGCATTGCTGTAGATTAAATTGGCAATTTCAGGCTGGCGACTTAAGCGTGATTTGATCCGATTAAATTCGGCATGTGGAAATTCAGTCACATCAGGCGCACCAGGTACAAAGGCACCCCACTGATAAGGGGATGCGGCTGCGTACTGAAGCAAACTTGCACCACGATGAGAAAGCGTATGCGTTGTATCCTCTTTGGCTATCGCAGTCTGAGTGGGTACCGCAGCAACTTGAATATAGCTCTCAGGGAGTGTTTCGGATACCCAAGTGCCACGACCCGTATGCGCTTGAATATAACCTTCGGCACGCAACTGTTCATAGGCATTGAGTACGGTATTACGAGAAACATGCAGTTCATTGGCCAAGTCACGTGATGCGGGAAGACGAGTATTGGGCGCAAGAATGCCTTCCAAAATGGCAGCTCTTAAACAATGAAAAACCCGAGCGGGTAAGGTCCCTTCACTGGCCTGTTGTAAATGTTGCAACAGGTAGCCTCCTAACAGGGTACGCAATTGGCTCTCTCCTTTAGTCCAAAAGTGGCTCTCGTCAATTCCTTATAAAAGGTACACATTAAGTACCCAAAGTGCATTTTAACCTTGCTTTTGCAATATGGAGTCATAAAGCAATTTAAATGCCCAAAAAGATTATTGTTTTGTCGTATAGAGGTAACAAAATGGATGCAAAGCATATTGCAATAAATGCTCGTAAACAGCAAGCAACGCCACGCGGTGTTGGCGTGATGTGCCAATGGTATGCCGAACGTGCAAGTAATGCGACTTTGTGGGACACGGAAGGAAATGAATATATCGATTTTGCAGGTGGAATTGCAGTTTTAAATACGGGACATCGCCATCCAAAAGTCATTGCAGCTGTTGCTGAGCAACTGGATAAATTTACCCATACGGCGTATCAGATTGTACCGTATGAAAGCTATGTGTCTTTGGCTGAGCGAATCAATGCCCGTGCACCGATTGAAGGCCCTGCGAAAACCGCGTTTTTTACTACAGGTGCAGAAGCAGTTGAAAATGCAGTAAAGATTGCACGAGCAGCAACAGGTCGTCATGGCATTATCACCTTTGGTGGCGGTTTCCACGGCCGTACGTTTATGACCATGGCCATGACAGGCAAAACAGCTCCTTATAAACGTGATTTCGGGGTGATGACAGCAGGTGTATTCCATGCCCGTTATCCAGTTGCATCTAAAGGAATCAGTGTTGAAGATGCACTGATTAGCTTAGAAGAAATTTTTAGTGAAGATATTGCGGCACATGATGTGGCTGCCATTGTGCTTGAGCCTGTCCAAGGTGAGGGTGGATTCAACGTTGCGCCAGTTGAATTTATGCAGCAGCTGCGCAAGATTTGTGATGAGCACGGCATTCTTTTAATTGCAGATGAAGTCCAAACGGGTTTTGCCCGTACTGGCCAATTGTTTGCCATGCAACATTATCCCGTTAAAGCTGATTTAATCACTATGGCGAAGAGCTTGGGCGGTGGTTTCCCACTGTCGGGAGTAGTGGGACGTGCGGAAGTGATGGATGCACCAAACCCGGGTGGTTTAGGGGGGACTTATGCAGGTAACCCGCTTGCTATTGCAGCAGCCAATGCCGTGATTGATGTGATTGAAGATGAGCAGTTGTGTCAGCGGGCCAATACGCTGGGTGACGAGTTAGTGAGCATGCTCAAAGCGGCACAAAAGTATTCAAACGATATTATTGATATTCGTGCATTGGGTTCGATGGTGGCGGTTGAGTTTGGTGATCATGTCACAGGTCAACCGAAACCAGAAGTGGCGAAAGCCATTCAGCAATATGCGATGGATCAGGGTTTATTGCTTTTAACCTGTGGCAAGCATGGCAATGTAATTCGTTTCTTGTATCCATTGACGATTCCTGTAGTTCAGTTCAATCAGGCGCTGGTGATTATCCAAGATGCAATTGCAGTACAACAACCCGCACTGCAAAAGCTTGCAGGGGCTGAAGCATGATTGATCTTGAATTACAGACTTTATTAAAGCATCCAGATATTCGTTTTGATGCAGCGCCAACTGAAGATTATTTTGTGGTGGACGATGCAGCAACAGGACAAGCTTTGGCTTGGGTCAAAGCATCTGACCAAGCTGAAGTTGAAGCAGCGATTGCGCGTTCTGCCATCGCTCAAGCCCAATGGCAGCAGCAAACTGCTTTGGCGCGTGCTGATATTTTATTGGCATGGTATCAGTTGATTTTGCAACAGCGTGAAGGCTTAGCTCAGATTCTCACGGCAGAACAGGGTAAGTCACTGGCGGAAGCGCGTGGAGAAATCGCTTATGCGGCTTCATTCATTCGTTGGTTTGCAGAGCAGGCACGTCGTGTCGATGGTTCAGTATTAACACCTGTCCAATCACAACAGCGTTTGATTGTGCTTAAGCAAGCGATTGGGGTCACCGCAGCGATTACGCCGTGGAATTTCCCAGCAGCAATGATCACCCGAAAAATTGCACCTGCTTTGGCTGTGGGGTGTTCGATGCTGGTTAAACCTGCGGAACAAACCCCATTAACCGCTTATGCTTTAGCGGTACTGGCAGAGCAGGCAGGCTTACCCGCTGATCTATTTATTTTAATCAGTGGTGATGCGGTTGCGGTCGGGCAAACCCTGTGTGCCAGTGATACGGTGCGTAAACTCAGCTTTACCGGTTCAACCGATGTCGGTCGTATTCTGATGAAACAATGTGCGCCCACCATCAAAAAGCTTTCTTTAGAGCTGGGTGGCAATGCACCTGTGATTATTTTTGATGATGCAGATGTTGAGCGTGTCGTACAGGGGATTATGGTCAGTAAGTTCCGTAATACCGGACAAACCTGTGTCTGTGCCAACCGGATCTATGTGCAGGCAGGAATTTATGACACGATTTGTGAACGCTTAAAAGTGGCGGTTGAACAGCAACTATGTGTTGGTGATGGACGTGAAGAAGGCGTGACCCAAGGCCCATTGATTGATCAAGATGCAGTTGAGAAAGTGCAATCACATATTGCCGATGCGGTGAGTCAAGGCGCTTCAATTGTGGTCGGTGGTCAACCGCATGCATTGGGGAAAACCTTCTTTGAACCGACCATCTTAAGAGATGTCACTCAGCAGATGAAAGTTGCCAAAGAGGAAACTTTTGGTCCATTAGCACCGTTGTTCCGTTTCAATGATGAGGCTGAAGCCGTTGCGATGGCAAATGACACCGAATTTGGCTTGGCGAGTTATATTTTTACCAAAGACATGGCACGCCAATGGCGCGTAGGCGAAGCACTGCAATATGGAATGGTCGGGGTGAATACAGGACTGATTTCTAATGAAGTCGCACCTTTTGGTGGAATTAAGCAATCGGGTTTAGGTCGGGAAGGCTCTCAGTTTGGCATTGAAGAATATCTAGAGCTCAAGTATATGTGCGTTGATATTTCTTAATTAAACGGTTGATGGTCTGAATGAGCGTACTCCTTTCTTCAGACCTTTTTATCCATTGAGCGAGTCTATAGCGATCTTCTCAATGTGATTGACTTAATCTAAAAAGCATTCCAGTGATGGGGTGCTTTTTACATTAAGGATTTAGTCCACTCCCAATTAAAAGTGAAAGCTCGATATTTTATGGATCAAATGGTACCTAAGTTTTAACGCAAATTGGTTCTCGGATTTACTGGAAAAGTACGGACAATAAAAATACAAGAAATGCTCATGGATAATGGAATAAAGGACTTATGAAAAAGAAATTGTTGTTATGTGTCGGTGCTTCGCTGATTGCCTTCAGTGTGAATGCACAAATGCCGCAAGCAGATGTGATCGTGATGAATGCGGATATTCGCACGTCAAATCCTGCGAAGCCTATAGCACAAGCCTTTGCAATTAAAGATGGTAAGTTTCTGGCAGTTGGAAATAATGCATTTATCCAAACCTTGGCAACTGCAAAGACGCAGATCGTTGATGCACAAGGGAAAACAGTGCTCCCAGGTTTGACTGATGCACATACACATCTTTTAGGTGGCTTGGAGCTGTGGGAGGGGGTGGATCTATTTGGTGTAAATGACCGACAAGAATGGTTCAAGTTAATTGCCAAACGCGACAAAGAGTTAGCTAAAGATGCATGGTTAGTTGGAGGACGTTGGGATATTACCAGTCTTAAAGACCAACATATGCCTACCAGACAAGAACTTGATGCGATTGTGCCAGATCGACCTGTGGTATTGCAGGATATTGATTACCATACTGTGTGGATCAATACTAAAGCCATGCAATTACTGGGAATTGATAAGAATACCAAAGCACCAGAAGGTGGTGAGATTGTCAAAGATCCTCAAACAGGTGAGCCGACAGGCATTTTGAAAGAAACGGCAGCCAATCAACTGGTATTAGCCAATCCTCTATACGCAAAGGCATTGCTGTCAGGCAAAGCAGCACTTCCAGTGGTTGAAAAAATCGTTGCTCATTTTAACAGTTTAGGCATTACCTCGGTCCATGATATGTGGACTGAACTCGCTACCGTATATCCTGCCTTACTCGAGTCACAGAAACAGCTGCCGATACGGATCCGTTTTGGTTTAATGACAGGAGAAGATCAGGCGACTAAAAATAATCTGCAAAGCTATGCCAAGCAGAGAGATGAGATCAATCAGCATTTTGTCCAGAAAGAACAGCAATGGCAAAAAGGACCTCAATTCCGTTTTGGTTATATCAAATACTTTGTTGATGGCACGTTAATGAATTATACCGCAGCATTAAATGCCCCATATGCGGATCGTCATAATTTCAACATCGAACCGATTTCTTCACAGTCCCAACTTAATTTATTGGTCAAAAGAGCCAATGATGCAGGTTTTCCTGTTGCTGTTCACGCCATTGGTGATAAAAGTGTCGATATGACTTTGAATGCCATTGAAAACAGTCCAAAACATCGACAATTTGTTAATCGAATTGAGCATATAGAGGTGATTAGTAAGGAAGACATTCCACGATTTGCTCAATTGGGTGTTATTGCATCCATGCAACCTGATCATGCAATTTCTGGGAATTACCAAGAATCACGTTTAGGAGAAGAACGATTGCCATATAGTTATGCATGGCAGTCATTGTTAAGTAGTGGAGCCCCAGTTGTATTGGGTAGTGATTGGCCAACAGCCTCTGAAAATCCAATGCTACAACTCAGCGATGTGGTATTCCGTGAATATAATGGCAAGACACGTTATAGCGATAATGCTTTAAGTTTAGATGAAGCCTTATATGCCTATACCCAAGCACCGGCCAATGTCGCAGGCTGGGGCAATGAAATCGGCAGTATTAGCGTAGGGAAATGGTCAGATTTTGTGGTTTTACAAGGGGCTTTGCAAACGCCATTAAATAAGGATATTAAGGATTGGAAAGTGGCTCAGACTTGGTTTGCTGGTGAAAAAGTTTATGACGGTAAGTTGAACAGTCAATAATACATTGAGGGAAGTAAAAAAGCCTGCGGGCTTTTTTATTTTTAGCAACTTGATTTTAAATCGTGCTTAACAGCATTTTGGTTAAAAAATAAATGGTTCCTATATTTTTATTTAAATTGGTTCTCGGTTTTATTTCAAAATTAAAGACAATAAAAATTCAAGAATAATCATGTGTTAATGGAATAAAAGGATGATAAAAAATACAGTGATGTTAGCGATTTTCACACCAGTAACCTTTTTAGCTGTACAGGTACAAGCCGCAGAACAAAAGACGTTAAAGGATCAGGTTGCAGTCAGTGGTTCGATGGCATTTTTAAGCGAATACTACTGGCGTGGAATCACACAAACACAAGGAAAACCAGCAGTTCAAGGCACTTTAAGAGTTGATCATGATTCAGGTTTATACGCCCAGCTTTTTGCCTCGAATATACAACTCGATATCGGAAGTAGCATCGAATTCGACTATTACCTTGGCTATGATTACCAATTCAATGATCATTTAAAGTTGAATGTTCAGTACTTGGATGTCAATTACCCTGGTGCAGACAAGGCACTGCCACAGGTCGACTTTGAAGAATATTCAATCGGGTTGTTTGCATCAGGGTTGTTAAATCAACAAGATCAATTGAATCTTTCATTTTATTATTCACCAGATTATACCTTTGAGACAGGAAAAATGCTGCGCTATGAAGCCGGCTACCGCTATCCTGTTGCTGATAAATGGCATGCCTATGCTCAAGCCGCCTATAACCAATTTGCAAGCAATCAAGCCTATGAGCTGCTGTGGGCGACTAATGAAAAGAAACATTTTTATGATTATAAAGTAGGCGTCGATTTTAATTATCAAGATTTTATTTTCGATCTGTATTATGCCGATGGCAATGTGAATAAGGCTTTGAAAAATGCGGATTCGACTGTGGTATTTAGCTTGACTAGAACCTTTTAATCCAGAAAAGGGTTGAATGATGAAGTTCATTGATTAAAAACAAAAAGCCTCATGAGCGATGTTTTGAAAAGAACCAGTGAGTAATAGATCTTGTTTTTTTCAGCATCGACATGCGGCTTTTTTATGGTGATTAGCAAATGAAAATGCAGTAATGATCATCTTTTCTAGCGCTATCTAGTCAGCATGTTTTATCTGTAAAACAGAACAATAATGGTATAGGCCAATCCACGTTTCAACACAATTTGAAGTGGCTTAATAATAAGCATTTAAACACTTTGAAAAACATAAATTCCTTCATTTTTGTATTGTCTAGTTAATTGAAAGTTAAAGTTTTTTTAGGGTTTATATGAAGTCTGTGAAATTGGTTCCTAAAGGAGTGATGAAATTGGTACTCGTCTTTTATTGAATTATTTATCAAAGTGGATGCTAAGGCGACTCTAAAAGATATTTAAAAAGGGATGTGCAAGACAATGAGAGTGAATGCAGAACGATTATGGCAAATGCTCATGGAAATGGCAAAAATTGGTGCGACGGATAAGGGGGGGAATACCCGCTTAGCATTGAGTGATGAAGATATTGCGGGTCGAGCTCTACTACTGCAATGGGCAGAAAAAATTAATCTTTCAGTGCATTACGATGAAGTCGGAAATCTGATCCTGCGCCGTGAAGGTCAAAATGAAAGTGCTTTACCGATTGTGATGGGAAGTCATTTAGATACCCAACCTAAAGGTGGTCGCTTTGATGGTATTTATGGCGTGCTGGCGGGTATGGAAGTTTTACAACGTTTAGCCGAAGAAAAAATAGCGACTGAGCATCCACTTGAACTTGTGGTTTGGATGAATGAAGAGGGTGCACGCTTTACTCCAGCGATGATGGGGTCTGCGGCTTTCGCGGGTGTTATCCCGAAACAACACATTTATGACAGCACCGATAAGCAGGGTGTTTCAGTTTTTGAGGAATTGGTTCGTACAGGTCAACTCGGCAATTACCCACTGGCTCGCCCATTCCAAGCTTATTACGAAGCCCATATCGAGCAAGGCCCTGTATTGGAAAAAAATGAGATTTCAATTGGCGTGGTGACAGGCGGACAAGCGATTCTGTGGTTGGATGTTGAAACCAAAGGTCGTGCTGCACACGCAGGTACCACGCCAATGAGTATGCGTAAAGATACCATGGTCGGCACTGCTGAAATGATTGTGGCTTTAGAGCAATACATCTTGGAGCAATTCCCTGAAGGTTTGGTGACCTTTGGTGAAATGCAAGTGGCGAACTCATCACGTAATACCATTCCTGGTCAGATTCAGTGGACCATTGACTTGCGCAATCCAAATGATGCTGCACTCAAGGCAATGGAAGAGGCAACACATACGCTATTACAGTCATTGGCAGCACAACGAGATTTAGAGATTAGCATTTCACAACATTGGTTAAGCCCGGCAACCTATTTTGATCGCACTTGTGTTGCAACTGTACAAGATGCGGTGGACAGCTTGGGATATAGCAATCAAACCATTGTCAGCGGTGCAGGCCATGATGCAATCAATATTGCCAAACACTGCCCAACCACCATGATTTTTATTCCATGTATTAATGGATTGAGCCATAACGAAGCAGAAGACATCTATGCGAACGATGCGGCACAAGGTGCAGATGTGTTACTCAATGCCATTTTAAATTATGACAGAAATCATGCTGCGCAAGATTCATCAGCGCATGCAGCAACCATTTAACGATTAAAGCCAAGAGTAAAATGTAGGAAATGCAGGCTTCTAACAGAAGTGCTGCGAATATTGAGGACGGACAACGATGAACTCTAAATTACCAGTAGAAATTGATATTCAAGATATCTGGCAAAAAGATAAAGACCATGTGATTCACCCATGGACCGATTTTTCGACATTTAAAGACGAAGGTTCTTTAATTATGTCTAAAGGTGAAAATGTCTATGTTTATGACGCACATGGCAATAAATACCTCGACGGTATCGGTGGCTTGTGGTGTGTCAATGTAGGCTATGGACGTAAAGAAATTGCAGATGCGGTTGCTGAGCAAATTATGCAATTGCCTTACTACTCTCCATTTGGACATCAAACGACTGCACCAGCAGCAAAGTTGGCGGCCAAACTGGCAGAGTTAGCCCCGGGTAACTTGAATCATGTGTTCTATGGTTGTGGTGGTTCAGTGGCCAATGATACTGCTGTGCGCTTGATTCATCATTATTTTTATCAAATTGGCAAGCCATCTAAGAAAAAGTTGATTGCACGTAAAGATGCATATCACGGCAGTACTTATATCAGTATGACGTTGACTGGAATTGAAGCGGATCATGTGGGGTTCGAAATCCACAATCAACTGGTTCATCATGTGTCATGCCCGAACCCATATCGCAAGCCTGAATCTCAATCGATGGAAGATTTCTGTAATGAAAAAGTGCAGGAACTCGAAGATACGATTTTGGAATTAGGTCCAGACAATGTTGCGGCGTTCTTTGCTGAACCGATTATGGGTGCAGGTGGTGTGATTGTTCCACCTGAAGGTTACCATGCCAAAACCTTAGCGGTGTGTAAGAAGTACAACGTACTCTATGTATCTGATGAAGTGGTGACTGCATTTGGTCGTTTGGGGCATATGTTTGCTTCTGAAGCAGTATTTGGCATTGTTCCAGACATCATTACCTGTGCCAAAGGTCTTTCTTCAGGTTACTTGCCATTAGGTGCAACCATTATCTCTGATGAGATTTATGATGCGATCAGTAAGCCCCATCATGAAGGTGGCTTGTTAACCCATGGCTTCACTTATTCAGGTCATCCTGTGAGCTGTGTTGCTGCACTGAAAAATATTGAAATTATCGAAAAAGAAAACATTTGTGCACATGTGCAAGACATGGGTGCTTATTTCGAAGAACAGTTAAAAACCTTAGCTGATCTTGAAATTGTCGGTGAAGTGCGCGGCAAAAAGTTCATGATGTGTATCGAAAACTTACGTAATAAACAAACCAAAGAGCTATTTGATCGCTCGGTGGGTGTTGGAAAACGTATTGCCAATCACTGTCAAAAATTAGGTCTGATTGTGCGTCCAGTCGGTCACATGAATGTTTTGTCTCCACCACTGATTTTGACCCGTGAGCAAGTTGATTTTGCAGTGAAGACTTTACGTCATGCGATTCAAAATACCATTCAAGAGCTTAAAGCTGAAGGGCATCTATAAACTGAAAGATCATTGTTTATTTCCCATTATTTCAACTTGCCCTTAGGGGGGAGTTGAAAGTCTCAACCAATAGGGTGAGGTGAAACAAAAAAGACATGGACCGAGATGGCTAAGTAATAAAGGTTTAGACCGTTGTGGAGTTGTTCTGAGGTAATTGCAGTCAGAGCACTTTAAACGGATGTATGAGCTGAAGGCGAGTAAGCAGATGAAGAATTATATCAATGGAAAGTGGCAGGCAACCACAGGTACAGCAGAGATTGCGGTAATCAACCCGAATAATGAAGAGCAAATCCTTCATTATACTGCTGCTTCCAAGCAAGATGTCGATGCGGCTGTCAATGCTGCGAATCAAGCGCTTGATGCATGGAGTATGACCACGCCTCAACAACGGGCAGCATGGTTAAATAAAATCGCAGACCAGCTTGAAACTGCAAAAGCCAAACTGATTGAACTTTCTCATCGAAATAATGGCAAGTCATCTGAGCAAGCACAGGTTGATGTTGAAAATAGTATCAAGTGCTATCGCTATTATGCAGATTTAGTACAGAACATGGCGTTTAGTCAAACCACGCAATGTGAAGATGGGACTGAACTGACCCATCAGCAGAACCCTGTGGGTGTGGTTGCACTGATTACGCCGTGGAATTTTCCGTTAATTACCAGTGCATGGAAAATTGCGCCTGCGCTGGCAGCGGGCTGTAGCATTGTTTTTAAACCTTCAGAATTGGTGCCGTTACCTGAATATGCCTTTACTGAAATTTTAGATCAAATCCAATTTCCACAAGGGGTTTTTAACCTGATTCTTGGGGATGCTGTTGCAGCGCAACATCTAGTGGTGCATGCGGATGTGCAAAAAGTCTCATTTACGGGCAGTACTGAAGTGGGAATTCATGTGATGCAGGCTGCTGCACCTTCTGTCAAACGTGTCACTTTGGAACTCGGTGGAAAATCACCGATTTTAATTCTGGAAGATGCCGATTTAGATGAAGCAGTGGATAAAGCATTGGGTGGCATGTTCTATAACAGTGGGCAAATGTGTTCTGCAACGTCACGCTTGTTGGTACATCAATCCATTGCCGAGCCTTTCTACCAAAAACTGAAATCAGCTGTGGAGTCGATGCTACTCGGTACTGACCTTACAGGGCCATTGGCGATGGGGCCGATGACCACAGAAAAGCAATTCAAAAAAGTGCATGAATATTTAAATATTGCACAGCACGAAAAACTTCAATCCTTGATTGATCTGAATCAAATTACTCTTCCAAACAAAGGTTTCTTTATCAAGCCGCATGTCTTTATTGATGTGCCGACCGAAAGCCGACTCTGGAAAGAAGAAATCTTTGGCCCAGTGCTATGTTGCCGTAGTTTTGCAACCGAAGATGACGCAGTGCGCTTGGCCAATGATTCTGAATTTGGTTTGGCTGCAACCATCATCACGAGATCAATAGAGCATGGTAAGAATATTGCCAAACGCTTGCGATCGGGTCACATCTGGATCAATTCACATCAAATGATTCAACCAGGCTCATTATGGGGTGGATTCAAAAAGAGTGGCATTGGCCGTGAACTCGGTGAGTCTGGCATTCACAGTTATTTAGAGGAAAACGTGATTACGATTTAATTCATTTTAATCAGGTTATTGGATCGAGAAAGGGACTTTTCTTTCCAATACAACGCCAACGTGGTGAAAAAAACAATGCACTAAACAAGTGTTTGCATTGATGTAGGAGAAATATGCATGGAAAGCGAAAATAACCGAAAAGGGCTGTCACTTTGGCAAGTCGTCGTCATTGGTGTGGCCTATATGGCACCTGCTACGGTGTTTGATACCTTTGGTATTATTTCCAGAGTGACAGAAGGGCGTGTGCCGCTTGCCTATGTTTTGGCATTAATTGCCATGCTGTTAACAGCTTTTAGTTATGCGCGCTTTAGTAAATTATCGCCAAAATCAGGCTCAGCTTATACTTACACGACAGATACTTGCGGTAAGACCGCTGGTTTTTTTGTGGGGTGGTGCTCACTGATTGATTATTTACTGATTCCATTGGTCAATGTGCTATTGGCATCGTTTTACCTGAATGCACTAATGCCAGATATTTCCTATACCGGATGGGTGATCGTCATGGTTGGACTGTTAACTCTGATTAACAGTTTTCGAATCAATATTCTCGCCAATTTTAGTTTTGTGTTTATTGCTGCCACCATTGCAATGATGCTGGTATTTATCTTCTTAGTGGTCACAGGCATTGGTAATTCTCATGGTTATGGCAGTGTAATGACCCTAACACCATTGCTGAATGGTAATCCTGAATATCTAACTTTACTGACAGGTGTTTCACTGGTTTGTTTCTCATATTTAGGTTTCGATGCAGTTTCGACCTTGGCGCATGAAAGTAAGAACCCAACCAAGACCATTCCACGCGCAATCATACTGACCACTTTATTAGGTGGGATTATCTTTATTACTGTGTCTTGGTTTGTACAATTATCTTTTCCATCACTGGAACAGTTTAAAAATCCAGATGAAGCATTGCCTGAAATTGCACTGTATGTCGGTGGAGTGTTCTTCCAGTCCGCATTGTTGACGGTACAAATCATGAATGCCTTTGCATCAGGTTTGGCTTCTCATGCCAGTGCTTCACGCTTGCTCTATATCATGGGCCGAGATGGAGTATTTAACCAGAAAATTTTTGGTTCAGTGAATGCCAAGTTAGGCACACCACTATATTCGATCTTTTTTGTGGGCTTAATTTCCTTGCTCGCGATTGTTGTGAATTTAGCAACAGTGGTGAGTCTGGTGAGTTTTGGTGCCTTGATTGCCTTTACCATGGTGAACTTTTCGGTATTTATGAAGTTTTTTGTGATTGGTAAAGAACGGGCAGGATTTAAAAATATTTTCTTCAATTTATTGCTGCCATTGGCTTCCGTGCTGTGTTTGTTAGGGTTGTGGCTACATCTCGAAAAATCAGCATTGGAGTTTGGTGGAATATGGTTAGTAACAGGTATCTTGCTACTACTTTATAAAAAATTGAGAAAGCAGCCGATCTCCTTTGGAGCAACCACCTAATCAAACTGAAGGTTTATTGAGTTAAAAATTATTGCTAAGGATTAAAAGTTGTGGAAAAACAGGATATGCAACAAACAATGAATACACCGAACCAAGATGGTTTTCTGATGCCAGGTGAATGGTCACCTCAAGAAGCAGTCTGGATGATTTGGCCTTATCGTACTGATAACTGGCGTGCCAACGGCCAACCTGCACAACAGGCTTTTGCTCAAGTTGCTGCGGCAATTTCTCAAAACACACCAGTCTTTATGGCAGTTCCATCCGCTGAAATGGATAAAGCACGTCAAGTGATGCCAACGCAAGTGACATTAGTCGAAATGGAAAGTGATGATGCGTGGACGCGTGATACGGGGCCAAGTATTGTCAAGAATGCTGCAGGAGAGCGAAAAGGGATTAACTGGACTTTTAATGCATGGGGCGGCGAGAACGGTGGCCTGTATTTTCCATGGGATCAAGATCAATTGATTGCTAAACAGATTTCAGCACGACATGATCTTGAAACTTATTCAACCCCTCTCATTTTGGAAGGGGGTGCGATTCATGTTGACGGGGAAGGTACGCTGTTAACCACGGCAGAATGCTTGCTTAATCCAAACCGAAATCCAAATTTGACCCAGACCGAAATTGAAAATACCCTTAAAGAATGTCTAGGTGTAAGCCATTTTATCTGGTTACCTGAAGGTGTATTCAATGATGAAACTGACGGGCATGTCGATAATATGTGCTGTTTCGTCCGTCCGGGTGAAGTGGCACTGCATTGGACCGATGATCCTAATGACCCACAATATAAGCGATCTGTTGCTGCATTGAAGGTGCTTGAAAGTACCCCAGATGCACAAGGGCGAAATTTAAAAGTGTGGAAGTTGCCTTCACCAGGGCCACTGTATGCCAGTGAAAATGAAACGGTTGATGTTGAAAAGGGCAATGCGATTGAACGTTTTGAAGGTAATCGTTTAGCGGGATCATATGTCAATTATTTGATCAGTAATCAACAAATCATTTTCCCATTGCTAGATGAACGTACCGATGAGCAAGCTAAAGCATTGTTCCAGCAAATGTATCCTGATTATTTAATTACTGGTGTTCCTGCGCGTGAGATTTTATTGGGTGGCGGCAATATTCACTGTATTACGCAGCAGATCCCAGTATAAATATGTTTCAGACAGCTATATTTTATAGCTGTCTGAATCAATCTAAGAGCAAGTCCAACTGACCTGTGGAGTTAACTGGCAAGTTTTAAGGTAATCACACCTGTGACAATTACACCGACATAGAAGAACTTTTCAATACTTTTTCGCTCACCCCAAAACAGGATTCCCATCAAGATAGTCCCGATGACACCAATACCTGTGTAAATGGCATATGAAATTGAGACATCAATAGTTTTCATCGCCAAATGTAATAAAAATAGCGAAAATGTCAGCGACAGAAGATAAAGCGGAATCGCTGTTCTGTATTTTTTATGAATCAGATCGCGAATACTTTTTACCACAAAGACCTCTAACAGTCCTGCAGTAATTAACAGCAACCAATCCATGTTCTAGTCTCCAATTTGCTTTAATTTAATAACACCAATAATGATCATCACAATTGCCAGCACTTAAACAAAATTCACGGGATTTTCGATGATATAGATGTCAAAAACAAAGGTGCCTAAGGTGCCAAGCACAACAAAAAAGACATAAGCATAAGAAGGCTTCATTTTTCTTGCTGCTAACAATAAAAACAGAAAGCTTCCGACAATAAATAAAACTGTAAATGACCATTCAAATAAGTTTCTAGAATACTTTAAGCCAATCGCCCAAAGTATTTCGAATAAACTCGCAATGAATAAATATAACCAAGCCATAAATACTCACCATAAGAAGATCAATTTAAATTTTTGCAAGCGTGCTGATACCTGTGCTATTTAGGAATTTGTTGGGTAATACAATGGATATTGCCACCCCCCAATAAAATTTCACGTGCAGGTACGCCTGTGATTTGATAATCGGGATACATTTTATGGAACAATATATAGGCTTCATCATCTGTTCTTTCATCCAATAAGGGAAAGATAATGTGTTGATTACTGATCAAATAATTGACATATGATCCCGCTAAACGATTACCCTCAAAGCGTTCAATGGCATTACCCTTTTCAACATCAATGGTTTCATTTTCACTGGCATAAAGCGGGCCTGGTGCAGGTAATTTCCAGACCTTTAGCTTTCTACCTTTTGCATCGGTAACAGACTCAAGCACAGACAAAGCTTGTTGAGATCTTTCATATTGTGGATCATTAGGATCATCGGTCCAATGCAGAGCCACTTCACCCGGACGGACAAAGCAACACATATTGTCGATATGTCCATCGGTTTCGTCGTTATAGACACCCAATGGTAACCAAATGAATTTCTCGATCCCTAACAAACCTGATAATTCATTTTCAATCTGGGTTTGTGTCATTTGCGGATTTCGATTGGGGTGAAGCAAACATTCTGTGGTAGTCATTAACGTACCTTCGCCATCTACATGTATGGCTCCTCCTTCTAAAATCATAGATGATGGTTGTAAGGCAATTGAATGAAACTGCGCAACTTGGCGTGTAACTTTGAGATCTTTATCCCAATTTGAATATAAGCCTCCATTTTTTCCACCCCAAGCATTAAAGACCCAATCTACAGCGATATTGTTTCCTGTTTGGTCTTTTACAATGGTGGGACCTGTATCGCGCATCCACGCATCATCACTTTCTATTTCAACTAAGGTGACATGTGTAGGAAGGGTTGTTTTTGCCTTGTTCATTTCAGCATGCGGAACAGCCATAAATACAGGAGTGGTTTGAGATATAACTTCTGCGACCTTGGCAAAGGCTTGCTGAGCAGGTAAAGCACCTTGCCTCCAGTTGTCGGTACGATATGGCCAAATCATCCATACGGCTTGTTGGGGGGCCCATTCAGCAGGCATTTTATATATATAATCTTTCATCAGGTGAGACTTCATATTGGACTTCATTGATTGGATATTAGTTCACCTATTTTGAATGTTAAATAAAGGAGCTATCAGTTTTTTTGAAATCAAACGGGCTCAAGAGGGGTGAATTAGTCTTTTATTGGTAGATGCGATATAAAATAAATAGAGATATTAGTGATTTGGCTTAGCAGTAACAATTTCGAAAAATTTATCAATTATAGAATGGTCTAAGCATGAATGGCCTAATATGTATAATAAATAAAGAAAATAGAATTATACCGTATCTCATTATGCTAATGGCTTAGATGAAAACCATCTTGTAGCGAAAAGTTTTTTTAAGAAGGTAGTGGCTGGTTTTGTGATTCATGTTGATTAAAATACATTAATTTTATTTTTCCATAAAACTTCCTCAAGCAATAAAATTGGATCAGAAAAAGATTCTATTTATTAATGTATTATTATAATGAATATTTGTATTCAACTTAAATGGGTGTCCTAATTTGTTTCTATTTTATGTTTTATCTGTTCGCTTTGAGGCTGATTTCTTAAAATTAATAAAGAAAAGACTATATTGTTAATATATTTGGTTTTTTATGTTCACTAAAATGATTTTATTTTTAATATGATCTTTCTTTTATTCTTGAGAATTGATAGTGAAGAAATGGGTTTGTAAAAATTGTGGATTATATAAGAAAGTTATTCCAAGTCATATTAAGTCTGGTCGAAAAGTTTTTTTTATACATGATGCCGACAATCTAGGCGCTGCCAAAAAAATAATAAGTAAAGGCGCGGTGGTAAGTCGCAATCAAGATGTTCTGATTATCTTAAGCGAAGGGGTTTTATGGATGGTTAAAGATAGTGATGTCTATCCTGAAGATGCACCTGTATATTTTGTATATAACATGTTTGGTACTTGTGAATGCTAATTGCTTTACCTTGTATTTTTAAGATAAGAGTATGGTTATTATCTGTTTTTACCTTTAATAAGCTGGCACAAAAAGTCAAAAAATAGAAGTAGTGTCAAGATATATCTTAGGTGCTCTGTATAATGATAACAAAAAAGTACCAGCATTTTATATGCGTAGATTGATGGACAGCTAAGTGTTTAGGCGGTGCTATAAACGTAGAGCGGCTTGATTTCATATCAAAATAATTTTTGGGGTAGATCTTGTAAGGGATGATGTCGAATGCCTAAATGTATTGTGATAAAACAAAGCTTTAATGCACCCGTAGATCTCATTTTTCATATATTTTCTAAGCATCGAACCTTTAATACGGTGTTGTGGCCCCTGCAATCGGTTGTGATTAAGGCAGCTGAGGATGATCAGAATACTGGTGGTGTGAGTCCGATACGGAAAATGGGCATTGGGGTATTTAAAGCGATCCAAGAAGTGATTACCCAAAGCTTACCCAATCAGATGATTGAATATCAAATGATCAAAAATGGCTTTTTTAGTTACCATTTAGGACGTTTGGAGTTTAGTGGGTCGCAGGGCTGTACTGACTTAACCGATACTATTTGGCTGGAGAGCAAAGTCCCATTGCTGACAGAAATGACCTTAATGCAGCTTAAACTATCTGCAACGCGTGGATTAAAAAAAATCGCAGTGAAAATCAATCAATGTCAAATTAAAGCGTTATAGTTAGACCATCGAATTTGATAAAACAAGAGCAAACAACATCTATTCGATCATGATGCGCTACAGTAGTCTTAGGATAAAAATGACAACATTTGAAGCTGATGTATTTACAAGGAGAAAATAATGCATGTAATGGATAAGACCATCATTATTACAGGTGCTTCAAGCGGGATTGGTGAACAGGCTGCAATGCAACTGGCGCAAGCAGGGGCTACGGTTTGCCTGATTGCGCGTCGACTTGATGAGTTGCAACGCATTCAAAGTAATATTCAGGCACAAGGTGGGCAAGTCTCCATTTATCCAGCCGATCTGACTGATGTAGCACAAGCACAAAACTGCATTGCTCAGATTTTAGCTGAGCATCAAAAAATTGATGTTTTGGTGAATAATGCAGCGCGGTCGATTCGACGCCCAATTCTTGAATCACTTGATCGTCTGCATGATTATACGCGTACCATGCAGATTAACTATTTTGCAGCGGTGAATCTGACCTTGGCGCTGTTACCGCATTTCTTGGCCAATGGTGCTGGTCATATTGTCAATATATCGACCATGTCGACCCAATTGCCAATTCCATTATTCTCGGCTTATCTGGCCAGTAAATCGGCATTGGAATCTTTCTCCCGTTCCTTATCGATGGAACTCAAAGGCAAAGGCATTGATGTCAGTATTGTGTATTTTCCAATGGTAAGAACACCGATGTCATCCAAGACAGCAATTTACAAACATATGAAAATGTTGGATACACCTGCCGCTGCGGGCTGGATTGTGAAAGCGATTCAAGACAAATCCTATCGTGTTAGCAGTAAATCTGGTTTGGTTGCCAATGCGTTATTAAATACAGCACCGACATGGATGATGAATCTGTCACGTCCTTTATTTGATGCGATGGATAAACGCTTAAAGAATAAATTAAAAACAGATCAATCTTGATGATTGAAGTTTGAAAAAAGCAGCTTGCGCTGCTTTTTTTAGGGTCTAGATTTAATAAATAAATTTTGAAATTTTATCTGCACTCTGAATCACCGTTTCGGCAATTTCATTTCTAAAATAATGTTCATCATAACTGCCTAAAGGGCAACTCACTGATAATACCGCTGCCATTTTTTGGGTGGATTGTCTAAAAATCGGTGCAGCACAAGCCGCCATATCGTGATTGTAATGCCCCCAACTGACCATAGAGCGTTGAGTTTTGACAAAACTGAGGCGTTGTAACAGTTCTTTTAGATTTTTTGGGGTGAGTTCTGAGAATGTATCCCATTGATTAAAGTTTTTATAACGATCACGTATTTCGGTTTCACTCAGATCTGCCAGCATCATTTGCCCAATCACCGTGGCATGTGCAGGCCAACGCGTACCAAGACCAATGTTACTGGTAAAGGTGCCGTTGGATTGAATGTTATTAATAAAGACAATATGTGTACCTTCCAAAATGGATAAATGTACAGCCAGTTGAGTTTGATCACGTAATTCTTTCATCAAGGGGGTGGCGAGATCTAATAAGGATTGCTTCGCCAAACTATTAAAGCCAAGTTCCATCACCTTCGAATCGAGTGCATAGGTCTTTTGTGAGGCTTTGCGGAGAAAGCCGCAGGATTCCAGTGTATAGATTAGTCGAAAGGCGCTTGAACGGTTGACATCGAGAACTTCGGCAATTTCAGTAATGGTCATTTCTTGGGTTTGTTGATTAAAGGCTTGCAAAATTGCCAAACCACGCACTAAGCCAGGGACTAAATAGCGATCATCATTTTTTGTGAGTTCAGATTCTTGAGAGTCTGTTTCAGTACTTGAATTCATCAGTTTAATTTTCCTACAAAAAACGCAAGTCATAAAAATTTCATTTTCTTAGGATTCCTATTCTAACTGCAAAGCATAATTAAAAGATAGTTTTATATATGAAACAAAATTTTCTAAACAAAACATAAGATAATTTGTAATAAATTTCAAGATTATGATTTTTAAAAATTTATAGTATTTGACATAAAAAACAGCATAGGAGTATTCTTTATTAAAGTTTGTTATATCAAATAATGTTTTATATATAAAACAAATGAGGATGCAAGGATGAGTTGGATCTCAGTTTGTCAGCAAGACGACATCACCGAAGACGAGCCGAAAGCCATTGAAGTCGACGGTAAAAAAATTGGCGTATTTTTCATCGATGATCATTATTTTGCCATTGAGAATGTTTGCCCGCATGCCTTTGCCTTACTGACAGAAGGCTTTATTGAAGATCAAACCGTGGAATGTCCATTACATGAGGCCATTTTTGATATTCAAACCGGTGCGTTGAAAAGTGGACCAGGATGCCGCGATCTATGTACTTATCCAGTACGTGTTGAAGGGCAGGACGTTCAAATTCAACTATAAATCTTATTTATAAGGATGGAATCTCATGGAAACATTTAATAAGAAGCTAGCGAACTGGATTCATGCCACGCCAGCGACTGAAGCAGGGATCAACAATATTCAGATACCAGGTCAGGCAGAGCTTCTGGTTTGGCAGACACGGTATAAAGCGCCAACGGCCTATGAGCAAGATTTTGTTCAGTACTTAATTAAAGCCTTTGCAGCAGGTGTAACAGAACTTGGTGATTTAGTGCAGTCTTTAAATCAACAAGGCTTCCGTTGTGAATCGGGTGAGCTATGGACTTCTGAAACCTTCTCGGAAGAAATGCAACGTTTAGGTTATTAATTCAAGGAAGAATAGTGATGAACGCAGCAGTATCAGTAACACCAAGTGTAGAAGCATATTTGGATTTAGGTTTACGCGACCAATGGCATCCAGTGCTGGCAAGTTGGGAAGTGGCGGCTAATCCAGTTGGTATTACCCGTTTGGGCGAAAACATTGTAGTTTGGCGTGATGCAGAAGGTCAGGTTCATGCTTTGGAAGATCGCTGTCCGCATCGTGGCGCACGTCTTTCTTTAGGCTGGAATCTGGGCAATCGTGTAGCTTGCTGGTATCACGGTGTTGAAGTTCGCCATGATGGCGTGGTGGAAGATGTACCTGCGGTACATGACTGCCCAATGAAAGGGACTTCATGTGTCAAAAGCTATCCTGTGATCGAGCAGCATGGTGCCATTTTTATGTGGTTCGGCATTGATGCCAATGAAGCACCGACGCCGCTGGATTTTCCTGAACAACTGGCAAGTGATGAGTGGAGTTCATTCTTATGTCAGGCGGACTGGAAAGTGAATCATCAGTACGCAATTGATAATGTGATGGACCCGATGCATGGCAGCTATTTGCATTGCACCTCACACTCAATGGCAGAAGGTGACCGAACGGCAGAAATGAAACACCGTTCAACGCCCAATGGCTTTATTTTTGAAAAAGAAGGCCAAGTCGGAGTGAATTTTGACTGGGTTGAATATGCCAATACCGGTGCAAGCTGGCTACGTCTTTCGATTCCATATCGTAAAGATTTTGGCCCAGGCGGCGAGTTCTGGATCGTGGGGTATGCCACACCGATTGATGCCAACAATACCCGTGTATTCTTCTGGCGCTGTCGTAAAGTCAGTGGCTGGCAACGTCATGTCTGGCGCTTCCTTTACCGCAACCATTTAGAAAAATTGCATTGGGATGTGTTGGAGCAAGATCGGATTATTTTAGAAAATCTCGCGCCGAACGCTCGTCAACACGAATTCCTTTATCAACATGATGTTGGTCTCTCTCGTTTACGCCGTTTAATGAAAAAAGAAGCGGAAAAACAGTTAAAGAAAATTGCAGCATTGCATAGCTCAAACCGTATTGAAATGCAGGAAGAAGTTCATGGTTAATGTCGCATTGTTACAGGACAAAAAAGTCCTTGTCACAGGTGCGGCAAGAGGCTTGGGTCGAGACTTTGCACAGGCGATTGCGGAAGCCGGCGCTGAAGTGGTTATGGCTGATATCCTGACTGATCTGGTGCAAAAAGAAGCTATTGCTTTGCAAGCACAAGGCTTAAAGGTTGATGCGGTGAGTATTGATCTGGCCAATGCTGACTCGATCCAGCAAGCAGTTCAGCAAGCGGCTGAACGTCTGGGCGGTATGGATGGTTTAGTGAATTGTGCCGCACTGGCAACCAATGTGGGTGGCAAAAGAATGATGGATTATGACGCTGATCTTTGGGATCGGGTCATGAACATCAATGTCAAAGGTACGTGGTTGGTGACCAAGGCATGTGTGCCTTATCTCCAGCAGTCTGGTTCAGGCAAGATTATTAATGTCGCTTCGGATACCGCTTTATGGGGCGCGCCGAATCTGATGGCTTATGTAGCGAGTAAAGGGGCTTTGACTGCGATGACACGTTCCATGGCTAGAGAACTCGGACCATTCAATATTTGTATTAACACGCTATCACCGGGTTTAACTCTGGTTGAAGCAACAGAATATGTGCCGCAGGAACGTCATGATTTATATGTCAACGGTCGTGCGATTCAGCGTCAGCAATTACCGCAGGATTTGAACGGAACAGCCCTTTATTTACTGTCAGAGTTGTCCTCATTCGTGACTGGACAAAATATCCCAGTAAATGGTGGTTTTGTCTTTAATTAAGGAGTGATCTCATGATTACAGGGATTGAGATTTTAAAGTTTGGCGTTGAAGACAGAGCTGCTTCGAATAAATTTTTGGCAGATTTTGGTCTCAAGCAAAGTCAGTCAGATATTGAAGGGACGGATCTTTACCAGACACAAAATGGCAGCAAGATTTACTTATTTGATTGTGATGATCCACGTCTACCACCCGCAATTGAGTCAGGTTCAACTTTACGTGAAGTGACTTGGGGGCTAGATGATGCGGCACAGGATTTGGCAAATTTAACATTCACGTTAAAGGATGTTGGTGGCTATCAAGCCAGTGTTGATTTAGTGCAATGCATTGATCCCAATGGTATGACCATTCGATTTCAGAAAAGCTTTATCCAAGATCTACCTGCATTAAAAACAGAAGGTATTAACCAGTACGGCAATGTACAACGTGTCAATGCAGCCAGTCCGGTGTATGACAAAGGACAACCTGTTGCGATTGGTCATGTGGTGTTTTTCACGTCTGATTTAGCAAAGACGGAACAGTTCTATATTGAAAAACTTGGTTTCTTCTTATCCGATGCTTATCGCAATCGTGGTGCATTCTTACGCTGTCGTGGTAAAGGTTTCCACCATGACCTGTTCTTACTTTCAGTGCCAAATAAACCTGCGGGACTCAATCATGTGGCATTCGTTGTGCGTGATATTCACGAGGTGATTGGTGGTGGATTGCATATGAACCGTTCTGATTGGTCGACTTTCATTGGTCCGGGACGCCATCCGATTTCTTCAGCTTATTTCTGGTATGTCAATTCACCGCTCGGTGGTGCGTTTGAGTATTACACCAATGATGACTATTTGACCGAAGAATGGCAGCCACGGGTTGAAGAACATCGCCTAGAACTTTTCACTGAATGGGCGATTGAAGGTGGTCTGGATGATCACACTCGTCGTCAAGTCAAACCTGTGTAACACAATATAGAGCAGGGAGAACAAGCGATGGACAGAATCGTAATTGTGGGTGCAGGACAAGCCGCGGGTTGGGCAGTCAGTACTTTACGTCAAAATGGATATTCAGGTGAAATTCATGTGGTCTCCAATGAAGACTGTGTGTTTTACGAACGCCCACCATTGTCAAAACAGGTGCTTTCAAAAGAAGCCACTTATGAAAGCTTACATTTGTTTTCTCCAGAACAGATTCAGGGGTTCAATATCCAGTGGCATAAACCTGCGTTAGCAACGCTAGTGGATCGCCAGCAGAAACAGGTGGTTCTGGAAAATGGACAGGTTTTAGCCTATGACAAATTGTTGATCGCCACAGGCAGTCGAGCACGTGTTCCAGTCAATACATGGCAGTTTATTCCTAATGTGGTGACTTTACGTAATGTTCAGGATTGTGAGCGTTTGGCCGAAATCTTGCAGCATTCGCAAAAGTTAGCCGTGATTGGTGGTGGCTGGATTGGTCTGGAAATTGCAGCGACGGCACGTAAACAAGGCAAAGAGGTCCATATTTTTGAATATGGCGATCGTCTGTGTGCACGTAGTGTCAGTCCCGATGTCTCTGAGTTCTTGAAAAACATGCATGAGCAGCAGGGTACCCAGATTCATTTCGACAGTAAAAATCTGCATTTGATTGAAGCGGGTCAGAAAAAAGTTGAAGTGGTCAATCATCCACATGCAAGTGAGCTGTTTGATTGTGTCGTTGTAGGTGCAGGTGCGGATATTGCCAAAGAGCTGGGTGTTAATGCGGGCTTGGACGTGAAAGATGGCATCGTGGTGAATGGTTTTGGTCAAACTTCAGATCAGGATATTTATGCCGCAGGTGATGTTGCGATTCATCCAAGCCTGGGCTATTGCATTCAGTCTTGGGCCAATGCGCAGAATCAGGCGATTGCTGCTGCAAAATCGATGTTGGGTATTGAAACCGAATATAGCGATATTCCGTGGCTGTGGTCAGATCAGTATCACTTCAACATTCAGATTTTAGGCACCTATCAACCTGAAAAAACTGGGCAGATTGTGGTTCGCAAAAGCGCAGCTGATCAATGCAGTTATTTGTATCTGGATGATCAAAACCATTTACTCAATATGATCGCAATCAATGATTCCAAATTGGTCAAACTGGCAAAGCGCTGGATGCAGTCGGATACCGTGTTAGACCCAAACCTATTAGCAGACCCAGAATTTAATGTGATGAAATTAAAACCATAAACATTAGATCCGGTTCATGACTCAATCGAAGGAATGAAGTATGAGTAATGAAGAGAAAAGTGGATTAAAGCATTGGGTTCCTGCTTTTGTCCTGATGGTATGTGTTGTACTGGCATTCTTCGACAAAATTAGTATTGCGGTGTTATTTGCTGACCCGCACTTTCAAGCTGCGATGGGGATTGCAGAAGATAAAGCCAAGCTCGGATGGTTGATGACCAGTTTCTTGCTGGCATATGGATTCTCCTCGGTGTTTTTAAGCTTTCTGGGCGATATTTTCAATCCAAAGAAAATGCTGTTCTGGAGTGTCGCATCGTGGGGCATCTTAATGTTTTGTATGGGCTTTACCACCCACTATACCGGCATGTTGATCTTGCGCGTTTTGCTTGGCCTCGCGGAGGGACCCTTGTTTGCATTGGCCTATGCCATCGTTAAACAAACCTATACCGACCGCCAGCAAGCGCGCGCTTCGACCATGTTCCTGTTAGGTACGCCGATCGGTGCATTTCTGGGTTTTCCAATTACCGCCGCAGTGCTTGCGAAGCACGACTGGCACACCACCTTCTTTGTAATGGCGGGTTTAACGGTGATTGCATTGCTTGCGATTGCATTTGGCTTGCGTAATTTACAACTCAAGAAAACCATTGAACTGGAATCGACCAGCAAACGTGTCAATTTCAAAGGCCATATTCATAACACCAAAGTGCTATTACAGAACCGTGCGTTTTGGCTGGTGTGCATTTTCAATATTGCACTCATGACCTATCTCTGGGGCTTAAATAGCTGGGTACCTTCTTATCTGATTCAGGACAAAGGCTTTAACCTGAAAGAGTTTGGGGTTTATTCAAGCCTTCCATTTATTGCCATGCTGATTGGTGAAGTGATTGGTGCTTTCCTTTCGGACAAGTTAGGTCGCCGTGCTGTTCAGGTGTTCAGTGGCCTGTTGGTGGCAGGCATTTTTATGTATGTCATGGTGATTATGACTGATCCGATTCTGGTGATTGCAGCAATGTCTTTAAGCGCAATGGCTTGGGGCTTTGGTGTGGCAGCCGTATTCGCTTTACTTGCCCGTGTCACAACTGCCGATGTTGGCGCAACTGCGGGTGGAATTTTCAATGGAATGGGTAATTTTGCCAGCGCAATTGCGCCTGTTCTGATCGGTTACATCGTGATGCAAACCCACAGTTTTAATTTAGGAATTACTTTTTTGGCAGCCGTCGCTGTGATTGGATCGTTCTTCTTAGTTCCTTTATTGAAACGTTATTAATCAAAATATTGAACAAAACCTAGGAGTTAAAACATGACTACTCAACAATTCGAATCATGGACACAACCTGAAGGTACAAGCTTACAAGACTGGTTAAATACCCGTATCGCACGCTTTGAAACACGTAAATATGATTTTGATGCTTTGAAGTTCCAAGCGGACTATGACCCGAAATATCGCCGTGCACAAATGCGTTATATGGGGACTGGTGCAACAGGCGTGGTCAATGATGGCAACACCGTTCCAGCGGAAAACTTTACCTTCTCAACCATGGTATTACCTGCGCAGTGCGAAGGGCCTTTGCATATTCATCACGATGTTGAAGAAGTATTTTTCATGTTGCGTGGCGAGATTGATCTGTTCATTGAACATAACGGTGAAAAGTTCGAGACCCGACTGAAAGAGCGTGACCTGATCTCGATTCCACCAGGCATTTACCGTGGCTTATTTAATCCGGGTCAGGAAGATGCCTTGATGTGTGTGATGTTGGGCGCGGGTAAACCAACCATTCCGAACTATCCACCTGAGCATCCATTGTCTCAAATCAAACGCTGATTCGACAGATTAGCGCAAATACAAGGAAGGACATGATGACGCTGATTGAAACGCTAGCCAAATATCCAGTGAAAACCATTGTAGTGAATGGGCAGGTGCAAGCCTATCGTGAAGCAGGCCAAGGTCAGCCGTTGATTTTATTGCATGGGATTAGTTCGGGTTCAGCTTCTTGGATCAATCTGCTAGAGACACTCAGTCAGCACTTTCATGTTATTGCTTGGGATGCACCCGGTTATGGCTTATCTGACAACCTAGATACAGAACAACCGAATGCAACTGATTATGCAGAACGTGTATTGGGCTTGATGGATGCATTGAACATTTCAAAAGCCATGCTGATTGGTCATTCATTGGGTGCCTTACAAGCCAGTGCGTTTGCCCATCTTTATCCTGAACGGGTACAGACCTTAATCCTTGCCAATGCAGCACAAGGCTACCAACGTTTCGATGAAGAGACCCAAGCACAGGTCTATCAAAAGCGCCCGAATCTGTTGAAAAGCTTGGGCAATGCAGGCATGGCAGCCAGTCGTGGACCACATTTGATTTATAAACAAGACCCTCAGGCACTGGCATTGGTCAGTGAAGTGATGGGGCAACTGAGATTAGAGGGTTTTACTCGAGCATCTTATTTGTTGGCCTATGATGAAATTCGAAATTATTTAACAGAAATTACCGTTCCTTGTGTGGTGATTGCAGGTGACAAGGATGGCATTACGCCTGCGCAAGCAATCGAGGAATTGGCGGTAGAAATGCAATTGAGCCGATGTCATCTCATTACAGATGCCGGTCATCTAAGTTATGTCGATCAAGCTGAACAGTTTAACGACATTGTTTTATCGGCACATTAAGATTTAAACGAGAGATATGGATATGAGCTTCCAAGTTGAAGGAAAAGTAGCAGTTGTCACAGGTGGCTCGTCAGGCATTGGTTTGGCTGCAGTCGAAATTTTAGTTGCAGAAGGTGCCAAAGTGGCGTGGTGTGGTCGAGATGAGCAGCGTTTGGCGGCATCAAAACTATCTATTTTAGAAAAATATCCGCATGCCAATATCTTCACCAGTATCTGCAATGTTTTGGATAAAGAAGATGTCAAACGCTTTGCACAACAGGTCAATCAGTATCTGGGCAATGTCGACATGCTGATCAATAACGCAGGTCAGGGGCGTGTGTCTAATTTTGAAAACACCCAAGACGAAGACTGGATGAAGGAAATTGAACTGAAGTATTTCAGTGTATTACATCCAGTACGTGCTTTCTTAAACGATTTAAAACATTCGGCATACGGGTCGATTACCAATGTCAATTCTTTGCTGGCACTGCAACCTGAACCGCACATGATTGCAACCTCATCTGCGCGTGCAGCATTGCTGAATCTGACCCATTCATTGGCGCATGAATTTACCCAGTATGGTGTTCGGGTCAATTCAATCCTGTTGGGCATGGTGGAATCAGCACAGTGGAAACGCCGTTTTGAAACCCGTTCAGACCCCAATGCGACTTGGGAACAGTGGACAGGCAATATTGCCAAAAATCGTGGCATTCCAATGCAACGTTTAGGCAAGCCAGAAGAGCCAGCACGTGCCTTGGTGTTTCTGGCATCGCCTTTGGCATCGTATACCACAGGTTCGACACTGGATGTTTCTGGTGGATTTAACAAACATTTATAAGGTGTGCACATGAAACAGTTGATGATGATTGGTTTTGGCGCGATGGCGGCAGAAGTGTATGCCCACATGCCACAAGACCTGCAACTTAAATGGATTGTGGTACCTGCTCGCAGTATCGAAAAAGTACAGGCGCAGGTTGCTGCTGATGTACAGGTGATTTCTTCAATTGATCAATGTCAGGGAACACCTGATTATGTGATTGAAGTGGCAGGCCAAGCTGCGGTGAAAGAACATGCACAAAAAGTCTTGGAAAAAGGCTGGACCATTGGCTTGATCTCAGTAGGCACTTTGGCGGATAACGAATTTTTAATTCAACTCAAAACCACGGCAGAACAACATGATGCACATCTGCACCTTTTAGCGGGTGCCATTGCTGGGATTGATGGTATCTCTGCGGCCAAAGAAGGTGGTTTAGAAAAGGTCACCTATAAGGGCTGTAAGAGTCCGAAAAGCTGGCGTGGCAGCTATGCCGAGCAATTGGTCGACCTCGATCAGGTCAGCGAAGCAACAGTTTTTTTCCGTGGTACAGCCAGAGAAGCTGCCTTGAAGTTTCCAGCCAATGCCAATGTAGCCGCCACGATTGCACTGGCTGGACTGGGTATGGATGACACCATGGTGGAATTGACGGTTGATCCAAATATCAACAAAAACAAGCACACCATTGTTGCAGAGGGTGTATTCGGTGCAATGACCATTGAACTGGTTGGTGTGCCATTGGCGAGTAATCCCAAAACCTCAACCTTAGCCGCACTCAGTGTGATTCGCGCTTGCCGCAATAGTGTTGAAGCAATTCAGATTTAAAGGATTTGATCATGGTGAAGGAAATTTATATCGCAGGTGAATGGCGATTAGGTAAAGGCGCGACGATTCAAAGTTTATTTCCAGCAGATCAATCGGTGAATGCTGAAATCTCAACGGCGAGTCTGGAAGATGTCAATGAAGCCATTGAAAAAGCAGATGCCGCTTGGCGTAAAGCAGAGTGGCGTAACAGCATGCCGCATGAACGTGCCCGTATTTTATATAAAGTGGCCGACATTATTGAAGCGCGTGTGGATGAACTTTCAAAGCTGCAAACCCGTGATAATGGTAAGCCCTTGGCTGAAACCCGAGCCTTGACCCTAAGTGCAGCGGCAACAGCGCGTTATGTGGCAGCAGCCTGTGAAACCTTGAATGACGAGTTGACCACGCAACGTGCTGCAGATTTTATGACCATGAGCGTGCATGAACCTGTAGGCGTAGTCGCTGCAATTACCCCGTGGAACTCACCGATTGCCAGTGAAGTGCAAAAATTGGCACCTGCGCTTGCGGGCGGCAATGCCGTGATTCTAAAACCTGCGGAAGTGACTTCTTTGATTGCATTGGAACTTGCCAAAATCTTTGAAGAAGCGGGTTTACCGAAAGGTTTGCTCAGTGTATTGGTCGGACGCGGTTCGGTGATTGGTGATGCAATCGTAAAGCATCCTTTGGTGCGTAAGATTTCATTTACGGGCGGAACCACTACAGGTCGTCATCTGGCACATCTTGCCGCAGATAAACTAATTACGACGTCTTTAGAGCTAGGTGGAAAATCCCCAACGATTGTATTGCCAGATGCAGATATTGAATTGGCAGCCAAAGGTGTGGCTTACGGTATTTTCAGTTCAGCAGGACAAGCCTGTATTGCCGGTTCGCGTCTGTTTGTACACAGCAGTATCTATGATCAATTCCTCAGTCGTCTGGTTGAAATTACCAAAGGCTTGCGTGTTGGACACCCTGAAACCGCAGGCGTACATCTTGGTTCTTTGATCAATCCGAAACATTTGGCTTCGGTTGATGACTATGTACAGCTCGCGAAACAAGAAGGTGGGCAAGTCCTAGTTGGTGGTCATGCCTTAACCGAAGGTGAGTTGGCCAAAGGTAGTTATTACTTGCCAACCATCATCACAGGTTTAAGTAATTCAGCACAAACCTGTCAGGAAGAGATTTTTGGCCCTGTACTGGTGGTGATGAAATATGACGATGAGCAAGATTTACTGGCACAAGCCAATGACAGCTGTTTTGGTCTTGCCGCAGGCATCTGGACTGAAAACTATCGCAAGGCATGGCAAATTGCGCGCGCTTTAGAAGTGGGTACGGTTTGGATCAATACCTATAAGAAATTCTCGATTTCTGCGCCATTTGGTGGCTTTAAAGAAAGTGGGATCGGGCGTGAAAAAGGTCGTTTAGGCATTTTGTCTTATATGCAACAAAAAAGCATCTATATGGGATTAAGCGAACAGCCAAATCCTTGGGCGAATTAATACATTCATGGAATGAACAGTTTTTAAGGAATATAGCAATGACAGAACGTGTAAATGTCGGCGAAGCCATCGCCCGTGTTTTAGAAGCACACCAAGTAGACAGTATTTATGGGGTGATCTTGATCCATAACTTACCGATTGCCGATGCAGTCGGTCGCCGTGAAAAAATCCGTTTTGTGGCGGCACGTGGTGAAGCAGGTGCGGTCACTATGGCAGATGGTCATTCACGCTTTAAAGGACTGGGTGTGGCGCTCACCAGTACGGGTGCAGGTGCAGGTAATGCAGTTGGTTCACTGATTGAAGCCATGAATGCAGGCAGTCCAGTGTTGCATTTAACTGGACAATTGGAGCGTGAATATCTAGATCGTGATGCCAGCTTTATTCATGAAACTAAAGATCAGCTGACCTTCTTACGTGCATCCAGCAAAGCGGCATTTCGTATTACCAGCCCGGACAATGCGGTGGGAGTGATTCGTGAAGCGATTCGTGTAGCAACGACAGTACCGATGGGACCAGTCAGTGTTGAGTTACCGATTGATGTGCAAGCAGCAGAAATCGATTTGCCGCTGAACTTAGGGCCAGTAAAAGCGCTTGAATTGCCACAAGCTGAACAGATCGAAGTCGACTTAATCGTCGAAGAACTGAAAAAAGCCAAACGCCCGGTGTTTTGGATCGGTGGTGGGACGTTGAATAGTGTTGCGGAAGTTAAAGCCATCGCTGATCTCGGCATTCCTGTGGTGTCATCAACACATGCACGTGGCGTATTGGCCGATGATCATCCTCGTAGTTTAGGCGCATTCCATAACTCGGCTGGTGTTGAACAATTACTTAAAGATGCTGATCTATTGGTGGTGGTGGGTTCACGCTTACGTAGTAATGAAACCAAAACCTATTCCGTGCAGTTCCCTGACAATATTATCCAGATTGATGCCAATCCTGTCGCACAACAGCGTAATTACAAAGTTCGTAATTTCATCTGTGGAGATGCCAAAGATGTGTTGCAACGCGTATTGACAGGCTTGCAAGGTATCTCAAAAGTCGACGCAGATTATGATGCAGCAGTGGTTCAGGCTAAACAGGCCGCGATTGATGCTTTACGCAAGCAACTGGATCAATATGCCTTGATCTGTGATCACTTACGTGCCGCATTACCGCAAGATGGTATTTTTGTACGTGACATTACCATGTCAGGCAGTACTTGGGGCAGCCGTTTATTCCCAGTACAGGCGCCAAACCAGAATATTCACTCTCTAGCAGGCGCCATTGGTCTAGGTCTGGCCACTGCGATTGGTGCGTCGATTGCTAATCCTGACAAGAAAGTGATTGGCTTGGTTGGTGATGGCGGTTTGATGTTAGGCATTGGCGAAATTGCCACCATGGCGCAAGAAAATACCAATATGGTGCTGATGATCATGAATGATGGTGGTTATGGCGTAATGCGCGGTATTCAGAAAAATTACTTCGGTGGTCGCCAGTATTTCAATGAATTGCATACCCCAGACTACAAAGTCTTAGGTGAAGCAATGGGTGTGAAGAGCTGGAAAGTGGGTAGTGCGGATGAATTCAAGACCGTAATTCAGGAAGCGGTTGATTTTAAAGGTCCAAGCGTGATTGAACTGGATATGCATTCAATTGGGCCATTGAACTTTGCAGGTCCACCACAGAAAAAATTGTACTAATCCTACTGATCATTGGCAGTCCGTACTGATGTGAAGACCGCTTTATGGGCAAATTTTTTTGCCCATAAAACGATAAAAACTATGTTTTATAGGTAAAACAAAAAAGCTAGCCAACAGGATCGTTGGAACAAAAACCAAGGAATCAAGAGATGAAAAAGACCTCTATAGCCATGCTATGTGCTGCATTTTATTTGGGTAGCAGTGCAAATGTATTTGCACAAAGCTCAGCCCTAGAATGGAAAAGTGAAGACAGCAAGGATTCAGTACAAGTCGGCGGTGTGGTACGACTCAATCAGCGTTATGAAAATTGGCAAGGGGCCAATGGTGGATTTGGTAAACTGTATTTCGATATTTTTCGGGTGGATGTAAAAGGCAAATTTGACGATGCCTATTTTAATGCCAGTTATTTATTTCAAGATCAGGAAAAACGTTCGGTTGAGAAAGCCTATGTCGGTTATAACCTAGATGAAAATAACAGTATAGAAGCAGGTTTTGTCTATAAGCCCTTTGCCATTTATCCTTATCCGCAAAATGGCTGGACTTATCATATTCCATTCTTCTTGGGTTATGGCAATAACATTGCACCTGGTTTGAACTGGAACTTTCATAACAAGGATTGGGATGTGAAACTGGGCTATTATCCGCAAATGCTGGAGACCAACCTTCGTTATTCACCTGAAAGCGCCACCTATGATGATCTGAGGAACAATGCATTTCCAAACCAGAAAGCCTATCAAAATGAAAAGCGGCATCAATTGAATACGCGTATTGTACGTAAGCTGGAAACCGAATTCGGTAAGCAAGAGTTTGGTGTATCGGGGGCTATTGCACAATTGCATAATAAAACGACCGATAAAAATGGTCAGTATTATGCGGTCGGTTTGCACACGGATAATAATTACAAACGTTTTAATTTACAAAGCTCTGTGATTCATTACCAATATGATGCCAAAAATCCAGAAGGGATCAATAATGACATGACCTTGATGGGGAATAATGGTTTTACCCCTGCCTATTTCATTGCATCCGAAGCCACCGTCGCCAGTTTAAACTTGGCTTATACCTTACCCGTACAGGATATGGGCAAACTCAAAGCCATCCGTTTTTATAATGACTATAGTTATATGGACAAGAAACGTGCTGATTGGTCAGCTTCACAAATGAATACCACTGGGATGATGTTTATTGCTTCGCCGTTTATGGTGTGGGCAGATTATAGCTGGGGTAAAAACGCCAATATTATTGGGGGTGCATCCAATGCAACGGGGTTTACCTCAACTGTTTCGCCGTATAGTGACCAATGGCTCTACCGCATCAATTTAAATATTGGATTTAGCTTCTAAATTTTCAATCAGTGCTTTTTTGAAGGGGTGAGTCATATTGATGATTCATTCTTTTGGTTTTTGTAGGTGCTAGGCAAGCTGATTTTTTCGATATTCTGACGGGGTTTGGTGTTCCCACTGTTTAAAGGCCCGGCTAAAAGCACTTTGTTCTGCATAACCCAGTAACAGCGCAATTTCAGTGAGTGACAGCTCTGATTTGAGTAAATAGCTTTTAGCCAGTTCTAAACGAATGCTTTTTACCAGATCACTATACTGCAAATGATAGCTACTTAACTTACGATAAAAACTTCTTAACGATAGATTCATCTGTTTGGCGATATGCTCCGCCGAGGGTTCACCCATCTTGAGCATATTCACGATGAGCAACTGTAAGTCTTTTAAAAAGGTATCAGGATTTGGAATGCTCTTTAGCAAGGCTTCAGCCTGCTGATCCAACAGTTTTTTAAGATGTGGATCGTGACTAGGGATTGGAAAATGCAGAATCTCCAGCGGAAGCCATAATCGTAATATTTCTGAATCAAAACTGACAGGGCAACCATAAATTTGCAGATAAGGTGTGGTATCGGCAGGTGCAACAGCAGAGAACTCAATCTTTAAAGGCTGAATATCTGGTCGGTGTAAAATCTTTCGAATGGTACTCAATACACCAGAAAGCAATACTTCATTTGAAAGCTGAGAGTTTTTATGCACCACGGGTGTCCAGCACATACAGAAGCGATCTTCTTTCTGCACAATAGAAAATGAAGCTGAATTTTGTAAAAGGGGCTGGAAGTTTTTAAAACAATTCAAGAAACTGAGTAGATGAGGGCTGGATAAGGCCAAGTAGCCTAAAATATGAATATGATGCGGCTCTGAGAGTTCACCAATATAATGTCCTAACACAGGCGTTGGGTGTTGCTGGTGGATTTCTTCAAGCAAGTTCCACCATTTGTGTAAGGGCATTCTCGGTTGATTGGCGTACTGTTGAGTAAGTTGATTGAGCTGATGACTCGAAATATTCTGTTGCTGTAAATATTTATTGATGAGTTCTAATAGAACGGATGGAATACTTGGAAGATCAGTCATAATTGCTCTGCTAATTTCGAAGCCAAATCCTTTAACCCAATTAAAGATAAATCATTGCAGCATGATGCAGTTGATTTATAAGTTATCTTAACTTATTCAATTCAATCTCTGTGTATCATCAAAGGACAGAATCATGGACTTTGGTCTCTATATCTATGGTTAAAAAATTAATCAATTAAAACATGATTTAATCATTCATTCATTTGACTTTGATTCTTTTAAGATGATATTTCAGGTCAAATTTTAGGGCTGAATGTTAATACTTTCCAGAGAGATATCTTTGCGTCGGTGTAGATAGGATTGAAACATTGAACTAAAAAGGTTTTATGATTTGAGAGTAGAAGATCTCAGCGTTAAATCAAGATTGAGCTGAAACAGCAAAAAATCAATAATTTTATTATTGTTGAAAAATCAAATGAAGTGGATGGCGTTTGGCGGGAAAATACCTATCCTGGCTGTGAATGTGATGAGCCATCTTTGATTTATTCCTATTCATTTGCACCGCATCCGAACTAGTTCATATTTTCGTGAAACAAATAGAGACTTGGCAATCGTTATAGCTTTCATCGCTAAAACCTTAAAAAAGTTTATATTGATAGGGCTTCTATCTTGAATTCTGTTAAAACAAAAAAAGGCACATCATGTGCCTGGAAGTGGAAGGAATAATTGAGTGACTTAGCAAACCCGAAGTTGGGTTAGGGCTTTGACCGCAGGGGAGTTATTGATGACTTGCAAGGCTTTTAAAGTATCGCCTTCATAATATGGGTGATAGCTCGGTTTCAGCCAATGTTTTAAACTAAAGACCACCGAGAAAAAGCTTGGTACCTGTTTGCTACGGGCATTTTCAATTGCCATTTGAGCTAGGGAACGGAGCAGACCATAATTTTGATAGCGTTTGGTTTGAGTATCTTGTCGAGCAAGTTCCTTAAAGCATTGATAGATGGCAAAAGTAAATCCCGGTGCGACCGCCAGCATGATCATTTGGCGTTGTAAGTAGGCAAAGATTTTATTTTCTTCACCACATAAGTGCATATAGAGATCAAAAGCTACACTTCGATGCTCAACTTCTTCTGCCAAATGCCAAGTCATCAGATCAGACATCATTTTATCAGCAGTTTTATTTTGCCAAGGTTGGTTTTCGAGGCACCAAGTTCCCAGCATCGTTGTAAAATGTTCAGCCGCAGCTGCGATACCGATGCGCATTGTGAGCCAACGATATGCCAGAGTACTGGATAAGGTTAAGCCAAAAGGTGCAACATTAATTTGTTTAAAGATATTGTCTAAAGATACAAGAAATTCATCAATATCATAATTATAGTGACGTAAATAATCTTGAGCGACCTTGTGTGCGGAGGCATGGTGCGCTTCTTGATGGACAAAACCTTTTACATCGGCACGAAGCTTTTCATCTTTGACATAAGGTAAGGCTTCATTAAATGAGCGGCACATCCAGAGTTCGCCCACAGGTAAAATCAAATGCACTGCATTAACTAAATGAGTGGCAAAAGGATTGTCATAGATCCAATATTCTGGTGTATTGCTAAAATCGAATTGCACACGGCGCTGTTCAAGATAGTGATTTTCCAGTCGTTGTTTAGGATGCATAGTGTTCTCCCTCATTCACGGCATTGATAAAATAATGGCTAAGTTGCTCGGCATTCTGGGCAGGAATCCAATGTGTGGCATCCAGATAAATTTCCTGATATGCGCCAGTAAAAAACTGTTTATTCAACTGTACGCTTTTCTTACCAACTGCAATATCTTTATTGCCCCAGATAAATAAGGTAGGGACTTTTACCTTGTTAAAGGTCGAGTTGAAAGGTGCGAGTGGCATACTGCGATACCAGTTGATTGCTGTGCCGATGCGATTTTCTTGAATGAAATACTGCTGAAAATCCCTGATTTGTTCCGCATTCATCCCTGAGTTTTTTAGCAATAGCCGACTCAGTGATTTGGCCCGTTTAAACAGCAGTTCAGGAATAAAGGGCAATTGGAAAAAGCCAATATAGTACGAGCTAAAGATTTGCGTACTGCTAAGCATGGATTTCAGAAATGCCCCAGTATGTGGAACCGAGACCAATGTGAGATGCTTGACTAGATTGGGGAATTGCTGGGCCAATTCGCAGGCGACAATTGAACCCCAATCATGGCCAATGACGTATACTGGTTGGCCTAATAAATCGATGAAGGCTTTGACATCAGCAACCAGCTCTCCAATAGCATACTGAAAACGACCTTTGGGTGAGGCTGTTAGGCTGTAGCCTCGTTGTTCAATCGCAAACGTTCGAAAGTTTTGTTGATTGAGAATGGTGCTGGTGGCTTGCCAACTTTGTGCAGTCTCGGGGAAACCATGCAAAAGAATGACGGGTTTACCATCGATTGGACCCGAATCAATCACATTAAAAATCAGGTGATTACGATCATACTGGCGGTATCGTTTTTCTGTCTGTTTTGTCATGCTGATCTACTTGTCAAAGCTGCCTATTTCAATCGATAGTAATCAGCGCTATTGGTATAGTCTTGACAGTAAATCAGGTGTTTTAACTTTTTGTGCCATGTCATCTATTTTTGGCACATCTAGCATAAGGCTTGGCACATAATGACGCATTGCCTGAGCTGTTAGGTGATTTGAGCACAAATCATTCACGTTGTGATGCTTCAAAACGGTTGCTGAGTACGCTCGTCATTTGTGCTAAAAGATCAAACACCAGACCATCTTTATCCCAGGCATAGATCGCAACAGTCATTGCTTGAGCTTTACCCAAGGGCAAATATTCCTGTACTCGATGGCCTTTGGTGGTCGCTACAGGCAAGAGTGATAAACCCAGACCAGTTTCAACACCGACTAATACACTGGCTAAACTATTGCTGGTAAAGGCGATATAGCCATGTAGGCGCTCACGTTCAATCCGTTCAAACATTTCATCACGATAGAGCCCACCTTGTGGGAAGGTCACCAAGGGTAGTGGATCAGACCAATCCCCGCCATGATCAATACTTTCAAACCACGCCATTTCTTCGGGGAAACAGGCATGATGATCAGAACTGGCCGCAGTTTCTTTGACAATCACAATATCAAGTTGTGCATTGCGATAACGTTCCATCAAATCGCGGCTGAGTCCTGCAGTCACATCTAGCCGTACCGTACGGTGTTGTTTGCTAAAGGCACTTAAGGCCAAAGCCATATCACTATTCATAATATCTTCAGGCAAACCAATCCGAATTGGAATCGTGCCTGATGGATCGCTCAAAATCATCAGTGCTTCTTGTTGCAGGGCTAAAATCCGCCGTGCGTAGCTAATCAGATATTCACCTGAACTGGTCAGTTGTAAGGGGCGCGCATTACGGTCAATCATGCTCTTACCTACAGATTCCTCTAGTCGGGCGAGTTGTTGGCTGATTGTAGATTGTGTCATATGCAAATGTTCAGCAGCTAAAGTAAAGCTTCCTGCTTCATAAATACTGACGAAGGCACGAAGCAAGCGTGGATCAAACATATCGACTTACCCTTGAGGCAGTGGAATTTGGTGGTGTTGTTTATATGGTATTTATAATCTTAATAGATTTTATTAAATAATTTAATTTTTAAATAGAAATGAAGCTGATTATCCTAGTCATAGTGTTTATTTGTCATCTAATAACTTCGGCTGAGCCAAGGAGGATTTTATGCACAAATCATTATTATCGGTTATTTGTACGATGGCATTGACTGCATGCAGCCATGCGAGTTCGGGAGATGCGATGCAAGAAGATGCCTTACATACGGCGGCGGCACGCAATAATGTAGCACAAATCCAGCAGTTGCTTGCTCAAAATATTCAGATTGATGCCCGTGATGCCTCTGGTTCTACCGCTTTACTGGTTGCAACGCGTGCCAATAATCTCGATGCCGCACAAGCCTTGATGAATGCAGGTGCAGATGTCAATGCCAAAGATCGAATGCAGGATAGTGCTTATCTCTATGCAGGAGCGCGTGGTTATCTAAAAATATTAAAGCTCACGTTAAAGCATGGTGCTGATTTGAAAAGTACCAACCGCTATGGTGGCACAGCATTGATTCCTGCGGCTGAACGTGGCCATGTGGATACGGTTCGTACCCTGATTGACGCGGGTGTGGATGTCGATCATATCAATAACTTAGGCTGGACCGCTTTATTGGAAGCGATCATTTTAGGCAATGGTACGCAACCTTATCAACAGATTGTCGATGTGCTGATTGCAGCAGGGGCGAATGTCAATATTCCTGATGCTGATGGGATTACGGCACTCGAACATGCGCATGCACGTGGTTATAGCCATATCGAAAAAGCGTTACTGCGTGCAGGCGCAAAAGCAAAATAATTGGAGTATAGACGTGCAACAGAATACCGATTTTCTACGTCAGGCCATTGAACTGGCTTATCAAAATTGCGAGCAAGGTGGACGGCCGTTTGGTGCAATCTTAGTGAAAGATGGCCAAGTGATTGCGTCAGGTGTCAATGAAATATTGAAAAGTAATGATCCAACCGCACATGCAGAACTCTTGGCAATACGTGCCGCAAGCCAGCAATTGGGGACAGCCAATTTGGACGGTTGTGTTGTATTTGCCAGTGGGCAGCCTTGTCCTATGTGTATGGCAGCGATGCGTATGGCGGGCATTAGTGGCGTGACTTATGCACATTCCAATGAAGATGCTGAAGCCTATGGTTTGTCAACGGCTGCGATCTATGCTGACTTAGCCAAACCCTTTGCAGAGCAGTCGATGACAATCCGTTATGTGCCTGTACGCATTGAAACAAAGCCGGACTTGTACCGCTATTGGCAATCCATTACATGATTGATGTGCAGCTAAAACCATGAATAGGATAAATCAGCGATCTTTTTTGATTATAACCGTTGCTTTGGTGGGATTGAACCTTCGACCATTCATGACCAGTATTGGGCCCGTTGCCAATCAGATTCGAGCAACGACTGGATTGAGTTTACAAGGCATTGCACTATTAACTCTAGTGCCAATGGTGCTGATGGGGCTGATTGCTTTTATTGGGCCTGTAATACAGCGTGCGATTGGAGAACGGCGTGTCATTCTCGGGGCCTTAGGGCTGATTTGCTTAGGGTGTGGCTTGCGTTTCATTGTACCTAATGGATGGGCTTTAATTGGAACGGCAGCCATTATTGGTTTTGGTGTGGCGGTAGTTCAAGCAGCTTTTCCAAGTCTGATAAAAAGAGAATTCCATGCCCATCTAAGCCCGATGATGGGGCTTTATTCAGCGACGTTGATGGGCGGAGGAGCGCTTGGTGCTCTCATTGCACCAGTAGTAACAAATAGTAGCGGTAACTGGAAAATCGGGCTGGCTATTTTTGTTTTGCCTGCATTACTTGCTCTTGTATTTGCAAGTTGCTTTTTGACTGAAGCAGCGCGGCAGCATAATAAAATGCCTTCAATATTAACCCTGTTAAAACAGCCAAGAACTTGGCTGCTGATCTGTTGTTTTGGTTTAATCAATGGTGGCTATAGCTCGATTGTGGCTTGGCTGGCACCTGCTTTCCAAGCACAGGGCTGGACAGCAACTGCGAGTGGTAATTTGATGGCTGTGTTAACACTCAGCCAAGCGGCAGCCGCATTGCTATTGCCTTATTTATCCCGTAACAATCGAGATCGCCGTATTTGGATTGCGATCACCTTGATCTTGCAGTTGATTGGCTTTTCAGGCTTGGCCTTTTTTGCAGATGCTTTGCCTTATCTCTGGGCGATTACCGTGGGAGCGGGCTTAGGCGGATGTTTTGCCTTGCTGATGATTGTAGTGCTCGATCATTTAGCTGACCCAACGCATGCGGGACAACTTTCAGCTTTGATGCAGGGTGGTGGCTTTCTATTGGCGGCGCTTGCGCCATGGTGGGTTGCAGTACTGCATGGTATGACGGACACATATCGTGCAGGATGGATTTGGCATATATTGATGGTCGTGATTGTTGCGGGGTTGATGATTCGTCTAAACCCTCGGCATTATGACAAGGTTATCCGTCTTTAGCTCAGAAAAGACAATCAGCAGATTGCTCATTCAGCCCCAGAATAAACAGACATATCAGTGATGTGTTTGTTTATTCTGTACATATGAATATTGTGGAATGAAATACTTAAATGATTTCAATATCGACATATTGCTGAATCAGGTTGTCATCCAGCATATGCACATAATCTAAAAAGGCCACATGAAAGCTGCCAACGGTTTGCGCATGCTCATAAGCCAGTTTACCAGCAATGGCAAAATGAATGTGTGAGGCAAGTGCAGCGATGGTTGGATGACTGACTGAATGATAGGCTGCGGTTAATGCGCCTAAGGCACACCCTGTTGCGGTAATTTTGGGTTGTAAATGACAGCCACCATTGACTTGAATCACCGCATCGAATTGTTTAGAGATGATGAAGTCTGATTCACCTGAAATTGCAACACATTCAGTGTGCTGCAATAGGCTTTTGGCTTGTGCATAAACCTCATGACTATTTAAAGTGCTATCGACACCTTTAGATTGGATTTGGCTGCCCGCTAAGGTACTGATCTCCGAAGCATTGCCGCGAATAATGCTGGGTTGGAATGTTAACAGTTGATCGACCGTTGCACTGCGCCATTTTAACACTGCACCATAACCGACAGGGTCAAGTACCCAAGGCACTTGCTGCTGTTGAGCCGTTTGAGCTGAAATCAACATGGCTTGGGTCTGTTCACTGGTGGGTGTACCCAGGTTGATACTTAAGGCGGCACTGATTTTAGTGAAATCTTCGGCTTCAAATGGATTATCAATCATGGCAGGAGATGCACCTGCTGCCAGTAAGATATTTGCCACATAATTGTTGGCAACGCTATTGGTCATGCATTGCACTAAAGGCGTTTGTTGTTGTAAGGCACGCCAAGCTTCGATGACTTGATCAATCAGTTGTTGTTTGTGTGACATGACATATCCTGAATAAGGTCTTTATTAGCGAGTGAAATAATGATCTTGATGCTTACATTGACGGCAAATTAATGACACATAATCTTCGGCATCATAATCCACAATTAAGTCATTTGAACCGCAATACATGCATCGCTTAACCGAGTAGAAACTTAAGCGAGGTTCGATTTTTCGCCAAGACTTCCAGACTGGCTGAATAAAAATGCTCTCGTCATAACCCAAAAATTTAAACAGCAGCACTTCACTCATTTTACTAAATGGAATGGTGTAAGGTCTGGGTAAGGTCGTGGTTTCCCAACGTTCAGTTAAGGCGCGCTCACGATATTGTTCCAATGTCTTTTTTAATAAATTGGTATTAATGAATTTATCATTTCTTGGCTGTAAGGCATTCTGTTTATGCAGATATTCTAATGCAGTTTGAATCAAATAAAAAATTTGGCCAACAGCGAGACCTTCCATTAAACGGTAGCAAAAAGCTTGGAATGGGCGGCTACCTGCAATCTGGATGCCCCAAGTTCGACAATAGAACTGCATGAATTGTACAATTTCTTGGTAAAGCACAAGATAGAGGGCATCCTTGACCTCATCGGTGTTTTTAAAGGGAATTCCTAGACTCAGGTTTTCATAAAACCAGTGCCGCAATTGTTGGGTGACACTAAACAGACTCGGGTCAGAATAGCCATCCAGTCGAACATTCAAATAAAAATGTTCAGTTTCCAAGTTACTATCTTGTGACTTAAATACCCCGAGTTTCAGTAATTCTTGAACTAAATGATTCTGGAACAAATAGTTGGGTGTAAATTCTCGATATTTAATATTCTGCCAATGAATCAGCTCATCATGCTGTATGTCTTCGCGTGCATAGTTATCTAGCAGGCTGAGCAAAAATAATTTATGTAAAAAACTCAGTTGATTCAGACTATAAATGACCTCGTCTTTAACTTTGTTCTTTCGCTGTTCTTGTAAAATGGTCTGCTGGGTTTGTTTTTTCCGTTGAGCGGTGCATTGAGCACAATGGCAATTCAGTTTGCTGTCACTTTTAAAGACACGGTGCTGACAGTGGCTGCATTCGTGGAATTGAAATTCTTGATTGTACTGTTCTGCCTCAATCCAGTACATCGACGCGCGGCACAACGGGCAATGGCTACTTTCATCTAACTGTTTTTGTAGAATCTGTAAATCCATCGATTTGAAACCTGCGACCATTAAAAACAGAATTATACATGCTGTATCTGTAGAGTGATGCAAAGTTTACAGCGAGATCAAAATTATAGGTGAGATTGTAGACACTCAAAGAGGTGAAGCTTCATACACTCTAGGCAATCTAATCGTTGCTGAGATGCGGAACACTGTCTGAGTTTCTGCTTAAGGTCGAATCTTAAAGTGGATTTGTATGTGTAGTGCCAAGCCATAATCATTAATTAAAAATTCTGAGAATTAATTAAAATTTTGTTTGATTTTAAGTAATTAAATGACCTTTTGTTGTGTTGACTGTTTCTGAACATTCGTATAAAAATGAAGTCATAGACGGATCGGTTTTGCATTACGGAGTTGATTATGCAAAAAAACACACTCATGAAAGGAATCATGGGCATCTCTTTCACTGTACTCACGACACTTAGTTTTGCTTCAACCCCAGAAGGATTTTGGAAAAGTATTGATGATCGTACAGGGGAGCAGCTTTCAATCGTGGAAATTAAAAAGAAACCCGATAATACCTATACAGGAACGATTGTCTATCGTTATCCCGTTCCTGGCGGTGCGACAGTATTGACCCATTGTGTTAAATGTCCTGAACCATTTAAAAATAAGCCAATTCTCGGATTGCAAATTGCGTGGGGGCTAAAAGAAGATCCGAAAAATCCGAATCAATATATTGATGGTCGAGTTCTTGAGCCTAAAACAGGTAATATTTATAAGGGTAAGGCGCAATTGAGTGCCGATGGCAAGCGTCTGCGCATGCGGGGGTATATGGGAATTTCAGCACTTGGACGTACTCAAGTCTGGATTCGAACCGACAGCGCGAATCCTTAACGGATTCAATCGTTCTTTAGAAAGCCTAAACGACCTGTTTGGGCTTTTTTATTTGTACTAAACAATAACGATTATTGTTTAAAGCTCAGCAAATAGATAACTCATTTCTTATACAAATGAACGCTAGCGTACAGTGTAACTTATTAAAAAGTGTGATAATTTCCGTGCATTAAACCTATAACGATGAATAGGTTTCTTTTTTTAGACGGGGTTAATATGCTAAATCGTATGCTCATGAACGGAATCATGGGACTCACTATTGCTTGTGCAAGCGCAACGACTTTTGCAGCTTCAATTGAGGGCTACTGGAAAAGTATCGAAGAACGAACAGGTGAGCAACTCTCAATCGTAGAAATCCGTAAAGGAAATGACGGCCGTTATCATGGGAAGATTGTTTATCGTTATCCAAACTCACACGGCATTGCACTGACCAATTGTACTAAATGTGCAGCACCCAATACCAATAAACCGATTCTAGGTCTAGAGATTTTATCAGGCTTTAGGGAAGATCCAGATAAGCCGGATTCTTATATTGATGGTCGAGTATTGGAGCCGACATCTGGCCGTATCTATAAAGGCAAAGGCGTGGTAACAGGCGAAGGTAAACGTTTACGTATGCGTGGTTATATGGGCGTTTCAGCATTGGGCCGTACAGTCGTCTGGTTGCGTACCGATAACGCGACCCCTTAATCAAATAGTTATAAAAAAAACCTCGAAATCGCTTCGAGGTTTTTTGGTTAAAGTGAATGATTAAACTGGGCATGGTAAGTTTTCGTCCTCCTGACCGATTTTTTTTGCAGCAATGAGTGCTTGTACTTTTTTACTCGGTAATTTTTCTTTACCAAGCGCGTCATAGGTGTTCACGATATTGGTCACTTCTAATGCGGTCAATTCAATTCCTTCTGCAGTTAAAAAAACGGAAATGACATGATGATCCACGCCTGCTTTTGCTAGATCGTGAATCGCCTTGATATTTTCTAAACGATATAAGTGTGCTTTTAATTCCATCGTCATACCCTCACATGTTTTATTGTATTACCTACATTGGCATATAAACTTAAGCAATAACCGTGCACAAAATGTAAAACGCCAGAAAAAATGTAAGTTGAGCGATAAAACCCCTTCGATTCTGTAGCATTTATTTAAGAATGGAAAACCATGTTGTAATTTTGTCTAAACGGCACGTGATTTGCTCAATAAATTTGAAAAGATGAAAAGTAAACCCAATAAAATTCTTAAAACTGGTACGTGGCTCTAAAGACAGCTTTTGTAAGTTGGCGTATGATCGACTCATCAAGAGTCTTGCCAACAAGACCATCCGACATGATGAAAGATAAGGAATACTGATGAATATTGCGGCGCAGCCCCCTGTACAGGCAGATCAAACCATTTATTTAAAAGACTATCAAAAGCCTTCATTCTTGGTTGAATCCATCAATCTGGATATTCAGGTTTATGATGATCATACCGTTGTTGATTCTACACTGGTGATGAAACGTCAGACAGCAGGTGCATTGGTTCTGTTAGGTCGTGATCTGGAACTCAAATCAATTCAACTTAATGGTCAGACGCTGAGTGCCGAGCAATATGATCTGGACAGTGAACAATTGGTGATCACTGATGCACCAGATCAGGTCATTCTACAAACGCAAGTGATCATTCATCCTGAGTCGAACACTCAGCTTGAAGGTCTATACAAGGCAGGGGATTTATTTGTCACTCAAAATGAACCTGAAGGTTTCCGTAAAATTACCTTCTATCCAGATCGCCCAGATGTGCTTGCTGAATTTACAACGCGAGTAGAAGCAGACAAGAAATATCCAGTATTGCTTGCAAACGGGAACTTATTGGAAACGGGTGAGGCTGGAGAGGGCCGTCATTTTGCGATCTGGCAAGATCCAACCAAAAAACCGAGCTATTTATTTGCCTGTGTGATTGGTGATTTAGCAGTATTGAAAGATCGTTATACAACTTCCGAAGGCCGTGATGTTGCTTTGGAGATTTATGCGATTGAAAAAGATATCCCAAAATGTCACATCGCGATGGAAGCCCTAAAGCATTCAATGCGCTGGGATGAAGAACATTATGGGCGTCCTTACGATCTCGATAACTATATGATCGTGGCAGTAAGTCAGTTCAACATGGGGGCAATGGAGAACAAAGGTTTAAATATCTTTAATACCTCTTGTGTACTTGCCGATGAAGAATACACCACTGATGCTGCGATTATGCGAGTCCAGTCGGTGATTGCACATGAATACTTTCACAACTGGACAGGCAACCGGATTACCTGTCGTGACTGGTTCCAGTTGTGCTTAAAAGAAGGTTTAACGGTTTTTCGTGATCAGTCTTTCTCTGAAGACTTACAATCAGCGGCCGTACAACGCATAGATGATGTGGCCGTGTTAAAGTCGCATCAATTCCCGGAAGATGCAGGTCCATTGTCGCATCCACCACGCCCAGATCATTTTGTTGAAATCAACAACTTTTATACTGCTACGGTGTATGAGAAGGGTGCTGAAATCAATCGCATGATGGCTACTTTATTGGGCAAAGAAAAATACCGTCAAGGGACTGATGAATATTTCCTGCGTCATGACGGGCAAGCGGTCACAGTGGAAGACTGGGTGGCTGCATTAAGTGCAGGTTCTGGTGTGGATCTCTCTAATTTCCTGACTTGGTATAACCAGCCAGGGACGCCAAAGTTAGAAGCCAAAGGTGAATATAATGCTGCGGCACAGACTTATCGTCTAAGCTTCAAACAAAGCTTGAAAGCACATCCAAAATATCCAAACCTTAAAGCAGTGCCAATTCCTGTGGCCTTGGCTTTATTTAATGCTAATACGGGTGAGCAATATACTTTGCACAGCATAGACCTGTTTGTGAATCAGGTCAAAGATGGGGTGTATTTATTTGATCAAGATGAAGCAACAATTGAATTTACAGGGGTAACCGAGCAACCTGTCGTTTCCTTATTGCGTAATTTCTCGGCACCTGTGAATTTGGTATTTGACTATTCCGATGACGATCTGGCTTTTCTAATTCAGCATGAAACCAATGGTTTTAACCAATGGCAAGCCACACAAACCTTATTGGAACGGATTTTATTAGACGATCATAAGGCAGATATTTATATTCAGGCGATTAAAAATACCTTGCCTGAATTAGTGAATCAAGATCCGTTACTGGCATCGCGTTTATTTGATGTACCAAGTGAAAACTACTTGGGCAGCCGTATTGATCAGGACTATGAACCCGAACTGATTCGTGAAAAACGTGAAGCGGTACTGGATCGTTTAGCGCGTGAGTTGGGCTCATTCTGGAAAGACACCTATTTAGCCCTTGATCCAGCGCAACAGAAAGAGTTTTCTTTGGCAATGGGCGTGCGAGCATTGAAAAATATCATGCTCAACATGCTGGCACGTCAAGGTGATGAATCGGTCTTTGAGTTGGCTTATGCGCAATATCAACAAACGGGCAATATGTCTGAGCGTTTAGGGGCCTTACGTGTTTTGGTGTGGAACGATGCACCACAAGCGCAAGCAGCGCTCGCTGATTTCTATAACCGTTTTAAAGATGAAGCCTTATCTTTAGACCAATGGTTTAGTATCCAGGCATCGAACCCGTGTGCAACAGCAGAAACAATTGAGTATCTGACCAAACATGCCGATTATGATTTGGGAACACCGAATCGTATCCGTGCAGTGAGTGGTGGTTTGGCAGCAAACCCAGTCAATACCTGGAGTTTTGGTGTTGATCATTTCATCGAGCTTGCCGCTTATCTGGATGAGAAAAATCCAATTTTGGGTTCTCGATTATTGCAAGTATTGTCACGTTGGTACACCTTGGCTGAACCACAACGTAGCCAAGTGCAACAGGCACTTAAAGGCCTACAGCCTAAAGTAAAATCGAAAAATGTGGCAGAGACTTTGAACAGTTTATTAAGTATTTAACCAGCTGATTGAATGAATGTAAAAAGGATGTCGTCAGACATCCTTTTTTATTTGACAATTGATATTGTCACAAATAGGATGAAAATCATTCGAACGCAACGGATGACTGCAATGGAAATAAAAACAATCACATTACCGACACGTCAAATTGAAGTTGAAGTGTATGCACCTGCTCAAACCTTAGAAAAAGCACCTGCCATATTATTGCTGCATGAGTTATTCGGTATTTTAGATGTCTATCGAGAAGATGCCCAAGATTTGGCGGATCGTGGCTATTTGGTCTATGTCCCTAACTTATTTAGTGGTGGCGCAGTCAAATATTGTATTCGTGCTATGGTAAATAAGGCAGGACGAACCAATGCTGCGGATAGTGGGGTGAATCAGGAAATTCATGTATTACTGGATGCATTAAAAGCAGATCCACGGTCAAATGGACGTTTGGGGATGTTGGGGCAATGTCTTACAGGCGGCTATGTCATTCAGATGGCCAAACGAGACGATATGTTGGCGCCTGTGGTGTATCACCACTCATTAGGGATTGAAGGAGCAGGCGTACCGAAAAAAGAATCTTTAGATCAAGTTCGTATTTTACAAGGACATTGGTCTACGGTTGATCCATTTTGTCCAGCGACCAAACGCAATCAACTTATTCAACAATTGGGTGATCGTGTGGAAGCCTATACCTATAATATGCCGCATGGTTTTCGTAGCGTGAGTCGCGGTATGCCGGAAGCACAAGTGGTTTGGCAACGAACTATTGATTTTTTTGAGCGAGAATTACAACAAAAGATAATATAAATAAATGCTGCAACAGGTTATTATTTATTAATATTTTATAGAAATAATCAAAGAGAGGGGAAATATGTCTCAACAATATGAGTATGCGGGTTTCTGGATACGTGTTGGCGCAGCAATTATTGATTCGATCATTATCATTGTCGCATTAATTCCTTTAACCATGATCTTTGGGGGTGGTGATACTACTGTTGCCTCAGATGGGTTCTCATCATTCCAGTTTATGTCTACATGGGATTGGGTGTGGCAAATCATCACAGCAGCTTTTTACATTTTTTGCTGGATTAAATTCGCAGGAACGCCAGGTAAACGTTTACTTCGATTAAAAGTCTTGGATGAAAAAACAGGAGAAAAGATTAGTGTTGGGCAAGGGATTATTCGCTACATTGGTTATATTCCAGCTACATTAGTATTTTTTATTGGTTTAATTTGGGTTGCATTTGACTCCAAGAAACAGGGTTGGCATGACAAAATGGCCAAAACAGTAGTAGTGAGAGAGCTTTAAGCAATAAAACCTTGTCGCACTGAATTGTGTGTTGCAATAAAAAATTCATGAAAAGGGGCTTGTTAATCTAATAACTTCCCCTATAATGCCGATGAGTTTATTCAACGGAGATCCTAAATGGGAAGTTGTTCGAGGTTCGGGTTTAATTATCTTTTAAACCAAAGCGAATACTGAGCAAGTTAGCCTTTTAGGTCGGCTATCTTGCAAGGAGATAGCTTTGATAAAATGTATATAATTATTCCCTGACTTATAAAATTTTTACGTATTAGCAAAAATTTATTGTATTGACTACAGCCCGTTTAGTTTCCCACCTAAAAATGGGGAGAAGCCTATGTTTTTACACGCTTCCATTCAATGGTATTATACCCTCAGCGTATTTTTACTCTGTGGGGTATTGCTGCTCGCTCAAAAGAGCAAGGCAGATCCACTGTTAAATACAGATGATGCTTCAATAACCGCAGCACATCATTGTCAATTAGAATCGTCATATCTATTTTTAAAGGGCGGAGCCAGTTCCTATCAGATTACGCCAGCCTGTAATCTAGGCCAAAATTTTGAAGTCTCGCTTGGCTATCATGCGACCCAAGATCTGGATAATGTGCATGGTTTTTCTGTTCAAGCGAAAACTGTCTTAAAGCCAATGAGTAACCACTGGGGTGTTGCTACCAGCCTGATGTTGTCACGTGATGAACAATCTAAACAGCGCTCCGATCTAGATTGGTTTTTCAACGTACCGATGAGTTTTAATCTGATTGATCAACGCTTGGGCCTCAATACCAATATTGGTTATCAGGATGGTCCGGATCATGTCGGTTTAATCCGTTGGGGAGTTGCGACCAATTACTCTTTATCCGACCGTTTCGCCATAAGCGCAGAAACCTATAATCAAGACCGTCAATCACCCTTTGTGCAAGCTGCTGTGAATTACAGCCTCATTCCAAATATCCTCGTATTAGAAGCTTCAATCGGCGAACGTCTAAATGCCTTTCGACAGAGATGGTTTGGGCTTGGGTTAAGTTTTACCCCTTCATTCTAAGAATGCTCAACTTCTTTATTTCCTAAATTTATATTTTTTCAATCGACTTTATTGATGAAAATAAGGTCAAGGCCTTTGCATGCCTAAAAAAGAGGATTTCAATATGAAACTCTGGCAACGACTTTTTACTGCATTTCTTAAAAGATTCCACCTCATGCGCTTTTTTGGGCGGAGTCAATCATTTAAAGAATTACATCAATCAAGCTATGCACAAGAAATTGGTAAAACATTATCTGCTCGTTTAGTGGATGCTGCACAGCTTGATTCAGCACAGTTATTACAACAATTAAATAGTTCAAATTCGGGGTTAACTGAGCAACAGGCAAACGCACAACAGAAACTTGTTGGGTTAAATGAAATTGCACATGAAAAGCCATTAACCTGGTGGCAACATCTTTGGTATTGCTATCGCAATCCATTCAATATTTTATTGAGCTTGTTAGCTTTGGTTGCCTTTCTGACAGATGACCTAACCGGTGCCAGTATTATTAGTGTAATGGTGATACTTTCAACCTTATTACGCTATTGGCAAGAGTCAAAGTCTAATCAGGCAGCAGATGCATTAAAAGCCATGGTCAGTAACACAGCAACGGTGTTACGTCATCAGGTCAGCTATGATGATCTGACATTGATGCAACAACGTTATGGAATTGATGTAAAAAATCAAAAAAATACTCAATTTGAAATGCCGATTCAGTATTTGGTTCCAGGTGATGTCATCTTGCTTTCAGCGGGAGATATGATCCCTGCAGACTGTCGCATTTTAACAGCCAAAGATTTGTTTGTGTCGCAAGCTGCAATGACGGGCGAATCGATGCCTGTAGAAAAATTTGCATTGCAAAAAAATATGCAGGAGCAAAGTGCGCTTGAGTTGGAAAATATCGTATTTATGGGGACCAATGTGGTGTCTGGCTCAGCCCAAGCTGTTGTAGTCAGTACTGGTATTCAAACTTATTTCGGTGCTTTGGCACATCGTGTGACGGCGACAGATCGGGGGACCACATCGTTTCAGATGGGGGTCAATAAAGTAAGTTGGTTACTGATTCGCTTTATGTTGGTGATGGCACCGATTGTGTTATTTATTAATGGTTTCACCAAAGGCGACTGGACAGAGGCATTTCTATTTGCACTTTCAGTTGCGGTCGGCTTAACACCTGAAATGCTACCGATGATTGTGACTTCAACCTTAGCCAAGGGCGCAGTCTTCCTCTCTAAAAAGAAAGTAATTGTCAAACGGCTGGATGCAATTCAAAATTTTGGTGCGATGGATGTACTCTGCACAGATAAAACGGGAACGTTGACACAAGATAAAATCTTTTTATCTCAGCATGTGGATGTACATGGACAAACTTCACATTATGTTTTAATGCAGGCTTTCTTAAACAGTTATTATCAAACCGGATTAAAAAATCTGCTTGATGTGGCAGTGCTGGAAGCGGTTGGCCAAGATATTAAAACGCAAAAGTTACACTATAAAAAAGTAGATGAAGTGCCATTTGACTTTGATCGTCGTCGGATGTCTGTGGTCGTGAAGACACCCGAAGATCGTGTCAGAATGATTACCAAGGGTGCGGTAGAAGAAATGCTGAAAGTTTGCCGTTATGTTGAGGTTAACGGAAAAATTGAAGCATTGACCCAGCAACGGCAAGTAGCGATTGAAGCGTTAACTCAGCGTTATAACAAGGACGGTTTGCGTGTTGTGGCGGTTGCATATCGCGAGTTTTCAAATGCACAGGAAAACTTTTCGGTCGTCGATGAAAGCGATCTTATTTTAATTGGTTATGTTGCTTTTCTTGATCCGCCAAAAGAGTCAGCAATGGCGGCAGTAAAAAGCCTACATGCACACGGTGTAACGGTGAAAGTACTGACAGGTGATAATGAATTTGTCACTCAAAAAGTATGCCGTGAAATTGGGATCGATTTTAAGCAGGTTTTATTGGGTAGTGTGATTGAAACCCTGACCGACCAACAGCTTCAAAGAGCGGTAGAGCAGTACCATATTTTTGCAAAACTCAGTCCCGTGCATAAAGAACGAATTGTCGAGCAACTTAAAGCCAATGGGCATGTGGTTGGTTTCCTGGGAGATGGTATCAATGATGCAGCTGCCATTCGTGCTGCGGATATTGGTATTTCTGTTGATACAGCGGTTGATATTGCAAAAGAATCGGCAGATTTGATTTTGCTTGAAAAAAGTCTGATGGTACTTGAGCAAGGTGTGATCGAAGGACGTAGAACATTTGCCAATATGCTGAAATATATCAAAATGACGGCAAGTTCAAATTTTGGTAATGTTTTTTCGGTATTAATAGCCAGTGCTTTTATTCCATTTCTACCAATGTTGCCTATTCACTTACTGATCCAGAACCTGCTTTACGATATCTCTCAAATTGCGATTCCATTTGACCATGTCGATGAAGAGTTGATTGCTCAGCCGCAACGTTGGCAACCTGAGGAAGTGGGGCGTTTTATGATCGTTTTTGGGCCGATTAGTTCAATTTTTGACATCCTTACATTTGCATTGATGTGGTTTGTGTTCTCTGCGAATACGCCAGAACAGCAAACTTTGTTCCAATCGGGTTGGTTTGTTGTGGGATTGTTGACGCAAACATTGATTGTGCACATGATTCGTACCGCTAAAATTCCATTTATTCAAAGCCGAGCTGCAACACCATTACTGGTCATGACTGCAATCATTATGTGTATTGGTATATTCTTACCAATGGGGCCTTTAGCTAGCTATTTGAAATTGGAAGCTTTACCGCTAAGTTATTTTTTCTATCTACCTTTCATCTTGATTGCCTATATGTGTGTGACACAATGGGTCAAAACAATGTATATCCGCCGTTATGGCTGGCAATAACACAATAGGTGTATAATGCAATTAAAATTTCTACAACATATTGATTTATCTAATATCGTTGATACATTAATTAGCCTTGTTACAGCATTCGCTTTAGGTGCATTAATTGGTATAGAGCGTCAGTATCGGCAGCGGACGGCAGGGTTAAGAACCAATGTACTGGTTGCCGTTGGCGCTGCGATTTTTGTAGATATTGCAATAAATCTCACGGGGGCAGATGGAGCTGTCCGAGTGATTGCCTATGTGGTCTCAGGGATTGGCTTCTTGGGTGCCGGTGTGATTATGCGTCAAGAAGGCAATATTCATGGTTTAAATACAGCTGCTACTCTGTGGTGTTCGGCAGCTGTGGGAGCTTCTGCGGGCGCAGACCTAATCGTAGAGGCTATTATCGCCACCTTATTTATTCTGGCGGCTAATACCTTGCTGCGTCCGATCGTGCATGTGATCGATCGTCGTCCATTAGACGATGACACTGAGGTTTTGCATGTGATTTATATCATTTGTGATCGTAGCCATAGCAAAGCCGTAATGGATGAACTGAATCTCACCTTAAAACATCATAATTACCCTGCAAAAGATATTGATGTCACGCCATTTGGGGAAAAAGAAGTTGAGATTGAGGTGACACTCATTGCAACCTCAATTGATGCTGAAGAAGCTCAGCACATGATTAATCACCTTAATGCAATGCCTCAAATTCGACAGGCTTTTTGGGATAAAAATGCAATCAATTAAGCCTTTGTTTTATTCTTGAAAAAGCAGTGATTTAAAAGCTGTTAAATGAATGAGTTGAGATACATTGTCTCATAAATGATATATAAAACGTGTAATGTTTCACATAAAATGAAAGCAGCTAGATAACAATGAGAACTGTATGAGTTCAGAAGCACATTCTATTAGTTTAATTGCACCAGTGGTGCTTCTCGCGGCAGCGGTTGTTGCCGTTCCTATTTTTAAGCGCATTGGCTTAGGTTCAGTATTAGGTTATTTAATTGCGGGTCTGATTATTGGGCCGTTCGGCTTTGCATTTTTCCATGATTCTGCCTCGATTTTGCATATTGCCGAATTAGGCATTGTGATGTATTTATTTGTGATTGGTCTGGAGATGCAGCCTTCGCATTTATGGAGTTTAAGACGTGAAATCTTTGGTTTAGGGACTTTGCAGATTGTTGCTTGTTCCTTAGCTCTCACAGGTGTTGGTTTGCTATTTGGTTTTAGCTGGCAAGTTGCATTCATTGGTGCCGCAGGTTTTGTCTTGACGTCGACAGCCATTGTGATGCATTTATTGGGCGATCGAGGGGATATTGCTCAACCTCAAGGTCAAAAGATCGTTGCCATTTTATTATTCGAAGATTTATTGATTGTTCCTTTATTGGCAATTGTGGCTTTTATGGCACCCAACCATGTGGTTGAAACAACCTCAACACGTTTAGAAAGTATCGGTCTTGGACTTATTGCAATAGCGGGTTTAATTGCCGCAGGTTATTGGTTACTTAATCCATTATTCAGATTGTTGGCCGCTGCCAAGGCACGTGAAGTCATGACTGCCGCAGCACTTCTTGTGGTTTTAGGTGCCGCATTGTTGATGCAAGTAAGCGGTCTATCTATGGCAATGGGTGCATTTTTGGCAGGCGTGCTGTTGTCTGAATCGACCTTTAGACATCAAATTGAAGCTGATATTGAGCCTTTCCGTGGTTTACTACTGGGTTTGTTCTTCCTTGGCGTAGGCATGTCTTTAGATCTTTCCGTGGTTGCGCAAAACTGGCAGCTGATTCTCAGTGGCGTATTGGCGATGATGTTTGCTAAAGCCCTGATGATTTATATCGTAGCGCGAGTCACCAAAAGTTCGCATACGGAAGCACTGGATCGTGCACTGTTAATGGCACAAGGGGGCGAATTTGCCTTTGTACTCTTTGCTGCAGCGCTAAGTGCCCAAGTGATTGATAATTCGGTAAAGTCGAATCTTACTGCGATTGTGGTGTTGTCGATGGTGTTGACACCGATTTTAGGCATCATTTTCAAACGCTTCACGCAAGCCAAAGATCAAGTCAATTTGGACAATGTTCAGGTGGCCGAGGGTTTGAGTGGAAGTATTTTGATGATCGGTTTTGGTCGTTTTGGCCAAGTAACCAGTCAACTGTTATTAGCACGTGGCGTCGATGTCACTATTATTGACAATGACATTGATATGATTCAAAACGCAGAAAAGTTTGGTTTTAAAATCTATTATGGTGATGGTTGCCGTTTAGATATTTTGCATGCCTCTGGTGCTTCTTCGGCACAAGCCATTGTTGTCTGTGTGGATAGTAAAGAAACGACGAATCGGATTGTGGAGTTGGTAACACACGAATTTCCATTGGCAAAGCTGTTGGTGCGTTCGTATGACCGTGAGCATTCACTCTACTTAGTGAAACAGAAAGTCGATTATATGATCCGTGAAACCTTTGAATCAGCAATCAAGTTCGGTGGAGTGATTTTACATGAATTGGGTGTTGACGAAGACGAAGTACAACGGATTACCGATGAAATTCGAGATCGTGATGAAGAGCGTTTTGAAACTGAAATTGCAGCGGATGATGTCTATGCAGGCGTCGGCTTACAGTATACTCATACGCATCCACGACCAACGGCGCCATTAATTCGCCCTCAACAGGCTGCCCGAATCCTTAATGATGAAGAAGCGCAGAAAGATTTAGAGGAAAAGTAATCCACAATTTTCCTCTCTATTGTTGAATAAGCCTTAGGGTCTGTTGATATTTCACAGATGCTTGCGACAGAAGACATTTTTAGACGATACGAGGCATGACTTATGAGATTTAGTTATTCTAAATGAATAAGGCATAACGTAGTAGCGACAAAAAATGTCTCTGTCCCGTAGGGTTATAGCTAAAACTTCCCTAAGCTGCGTTATGAAACTTGGCAAGGGGACTACCATTACCTGCGTTTCATGCCTTGTTTATGTTGTTTTAGCTAATAACGCAAGACATGGCTGAAATGTCAACAGACCCTAGTCAACTAAGGCTTATTTTTTTGCTTTAAATCTAAAGAGCAGCAGTACCAAGATACCCAATAACAGGCCCCAAAATGCAGAGCCAATGCCCCAGAATTGAACACCAGAAGCGCTACATAAAAAAGTTAATAATGCTGCTTCACGCTCTTCTACATTTGAAAAAGCCACCGCAATGTTATGACTAATCGTTGCAAATAGCGCAATTCCTGCAAGTGCCACAATAAAAATCTGCGGAAATGACATTAATAAACTGACTAAGGTTGCTGCAAAAAGTCCCATCAAAATATAGAACAGACCACAACTGATACCTGCAATATAACGTTTGCTTGGATCAGGATGCACTTGATCATCTAAGCTCACTGCTGCACTAATTGCTGCGAGGTTGATTGAAAAGCAGCCAAAAGGCGCGAAAAAAGTATGTGCAACACCTGTCCAACCCACCAATTGATTGACATGTGGATGATAGCCATAACTTTTAATCATGGCGATGCCTGGTAAGTTTTGTGAGGTCATGTTGATCACAAACAGAGGCAACGCCAAACCCAAGATCGCAGACCACGAAAATGAAGGTTGCATCCATACAGGTTGAGTTAGAGACCATGTGATGGCTTGGAGTTGAAAATCAATAAACAGGGGACAAATGGCCGCGCCTAAAATGACGGTCAGTACAATGCTATAACGTGGGAATAAGCGTTTTGACACCAAGTAAATCACGAGCATACTTAAAATAAAGCCGAGATGACTTTCTAAGCTGCTAAAAATCTGAATACCGAACTTTAATAGAATCCCAGCAAGCATCGCGCAAGTTAAGCTTTGTGGAATATGGGCCAATAGTTTTTGAAAAATCCCTGAAAAGCCGACCACAGCAATGGCAATACCACAGATCAGGAAGGCACCAATGGCTTCATAAAGATCGTAATGTCCAGTCGATGCAATAATCAGTGCAATACCGGGTGTAGACCATGCCGTGGCAACAGGATATTTATATTTCCAGGACAAGATTAAGCCAGAGAGGCCAATGGCAAGCCCCAGAGCCCAGAACCAAGAACTGATTTGGGCGGTATTGGCACCTAAAGACTGTGCACCTTGAATAACAAGGACGGCGGAAACACTAATCCCGATTAAGAATGTAATAAAGCCAGCGAAAACTGCTGGAATGGAAAAATCCTGAAGGAGACGTTGCATCTATGCATCTATACTTGTTTAAAATTTGTTGAAAAGTATATCGTTAATGCGTATTAAATCGTAGTTCTAAAATGATTGAATAAATTGATCATTCGGTTAAATCTAGATTAAGTTAAAGTCGAGGTAGCCAATCTTAAACCGAAACCAAAGAATAAAATGCCGACCAGACAGATACCAGAAGCTGCGAGCTTATAATTATGTTTGAAAAAGCCAGCAAGTTTTATCCCTGAAAAAATGAGGGCTGTTAAATAACTGAAACTCACGATTTGTAGAATAATTGCCAAAATTAAAAAGCTGAATGCTGGGTAAGCATAACTTGGTTCAACAAACTGAACAAAGAAGGAGAGGAAGAATAGAATCGCTTTGGGGTTTAGCAAGCTAATGCTGAGTGCGGTACGATAGGGATGAACCTGATCAAGGTTCGGCAGTTCGGCCATTTCTACATGATGCGGTGGTTTATTCCACGTTTGATAAGCGCCTTGCAATAATTTAAAGCCTAAGTAAGCGAGGTAACATGCACCTGTCAATTTGAGAATAATAAATAAGATCGGGAAGGCTTTGAGTAAAGAGGCCGCGCCCAATACGGTACACAGAATTAAAATAAAATCGCCAGTAAATACACCACATGCAGCGGCATAACCAGTGCGAATGCCATAACGGGATGCTACGGACATGACATAGAGTGAATTTGGACCAGGTAATAACACAATTAAGATTGTACCAATAATATAAGTGGTTAAATCTGTTATACCGAACACAATAAACTCATTAAAAAACCGATTTTCGCTAATATAGCAAAAATCGGTTTTTATTGGTGAAAAATCGACTAATTAAGGTTGGATTTCAGCATCAATTCCAAAAGATTGACGCAGCAATAAACTTAACTGGTCACGCGCTTTGATAAAGCCATCAATGCCGCCTTGCAGTAATTGGAAAGCCATCAGATCTTGCTCAAGCTCAGCTTTAAAACTTTCTTTTGTTTGTGCAGGACGTTCGATTTTTTCTGCTTGTCGGGCAAACTCGGTGCTGAGCTGAGCTTCAACACGCTGTTGGTCTTGCTCCAACTGTGCCAATAGATTAGGGGCAATCGTGAGTAAGTCACAACCGGCTAAACCCAGTACTTGTGCCGTACTACGGAAGCTCGCACCCATGACTTGGGTTGGGATACCATGCTGTTTGTAATAGTTATAAATTTTCTTCACCGACAGTACGCCCGGATCTTTGGCAATTGGATATTGCTCAACACCTTCGGCTTTTTTATACCAATCCAAAATACGTCCCACAAAAGGCGAGATCAGTGTGACCTTGGCATCAGCACAGGCTTGAGCTTGATGTAAACCAAACAATAAAGTCAGGTTACAAGGAATTCCTTCAGCTTCTAGAACTTTGGCTGCCTGAATTCCTTCCCAAGTGGAAGCAATTTTAATCAGGATGCGCGATTGTTCGATGCCATAACCTTGATAGAGCTGAGACAACTCACGTGCTTTACTAATTGTTGCTTCAGTATTATATGACAGAGATGCATCGACTTCAGTAGAGACACGACCATCAATCAATTTTAAAATTTCGACACCAAATTTGACCGTCAAAATATCAATGGTACGTTCAATCAGTTCATCACTTTGATAGCCTTCTTGCTTTGCTTGGGTATAGGCGTCTTCAATCAGTGTTCGGCTTTCCGGTTGTTCTGCCGCTGCTGTGATGAGTGATGGATTGGTTGTTGCATCTAAAGGACGAAACTTTTCAATTGCTTCGAGATCACTACTATCAGCAACAACAGTAGTTAAATTTTTTAATTGGTGTAATGCAGTCTGAGTCATTGATATCGCATTCTTAATAAACAATATTATTGGTAACTTCTGTTATAACACAATCTGCATGAAAGCAAAGCCCCGCTTTTGTTGGTTGTATTGTTCATCTGAGTAAGTCTCAGGATTCATTCTGCTGACGTTGTAAGCGAATATGATCAATCAAATATTTTGCAGCCAGACCCAATTCGCTTTCACGGCTCCACACCAGATCGACATAATATTCAAATTTTGGTGTGAAATCATACATCTCCAAAATCTTAAGTTTCTTTTTAAGTTCTGGGTTTTCATTAAACATCTGTAAAGGCAGAACACCCCAACCTAAGTTACGAATAATCATCATACAGGCCGAATGGTGATTATCCGTACGCCAATAGTCTTTTGAATAGAGTAACTCTGGCTTGATGCTGTAATCACGACTTGCTACGACAATCTGACGTGTTTGTACAATTTGCTCAAAAGACACATGAGTGAGTTGCGCTAAAGAGTGATTTTTAGCAATGACAGGGACAAGCGCCTCTCTTTTTAGTTCCACGAATTGTTCGCGGCTATCCAGTTGCTCACGTTCGAACATCAGGGCCAGCTGTGCCGATTGATCCAGCAACATTTGTAAAGCATCTTCTTGAGGAGCAGAGAAGATATTAAGGGCAAGACTCGGAAAGCGCTGTTCAAGCAGGGTAATGTAGTCGGTCCAATTGGTATAAAGCAGTTCAGATACCACTACAATATTCAGGGTTGACTCCAGGCCTGTACTCAGTGCGTGGGCATGCTGCTTCCATTGATTCATCTCAATCAATAATTGCTGGGTTTTCTCATAAAGTACGATTGCCTCGGCGGTTGGTATAGGCTCACGTCCAGATCTTTCAAATAGATTAAGATTGAGATCAATTTCCAAATTGGCAATCGACATACTTACCGCTGAAGGAACCTTGCCTAATTTACGTGCTGCGGCTGAGAAAGAGCCGGTTTCAATAACGGCTTGAAACATGATGAGTTGTTCTTGATTAATATTCATCTGTCAAAAAAACTGAAAGAACCTGATTGGATTAATCAAAATTATAAAAATAAAATAGCGACTATCCAAACAAAAGAGTGTTATTAAATGTTGATTTCCAAAAGAAGACTCATTCATGCAATTAGCTATGAAGTGATTTTATTGGTCATCATCGCAATTGCGTTAAGTTTTATTTTTAGTATGCCGCTTGAAGTGACAGGTGTTCTTGGCACGATCATGGCTGTCATTTCCGTGTTCTGGAATATGATCTTTAATCATTACTTTGAAAAAGTAGAACATAAATATCAGTGGAAAAGAACGATTCCTGTGCGTATTCTTCATGCGATAGGTTTTGAAGGCGGTTTAATGTTGGCAACAATTCCAATCATCGCTTATATGATGAAGATGAGTTTTCTTGAAGCTCTGATCCTGGATTTTGGGTTGACGATGTGTATTTTGGTTTATACATTCATTTTCCAGTGGTGTTATGACCTTATTGAAGGCCGTTTCTTCCCAAATGCAAAATTCGCATCTTAAATAATGATGAATGATGAGAAAAAGCATTTTTTGGAATTTTCTGAAGAATGCTTTTTTATTGTCTTGGCAAAAATGACTCGATTACAGTATTGATAAAGTCAGGACAATAAAGTTTATTTAATATCGTGATTGAAAATAGTAAAAATAAATAGATATCACCATGTAACATCGTAGGAGAATAACAATATGCCTAGTGTACTTATTGAGGTCAGGCAACAATATGCTGTAGATGTAGAACTTGAGATTATGGAAGCCGTTCATTCAGCACTCAGAGATGCGTTTAAAATCATGCACGGTGATCGAAATGTCCGTTTAATTGTTCATGAAGCACATCGGTTTCAATGTCCGCCAGAAAAGGCCAAACCCGAATGCTATACCTTGATCAGTATTGATGCATTTCTTGGGCGCTCTTTAGATGCAAAGCGAAAGCTGTATAAAATGATTGTGCATAATCTTGAGCCGATTGGCATACCTAAAGACCATGTGAAAATTATGCTTCGTGAACTGCCCTCGGAGAACTTCGGTGTTCGTGGGGGACAAGCGGCTTGTGATGTTAATTTAGGTTTTAAAATTGATGTATAGATTGATGTTATCCAGCAGAAGGCTCTATATGAGCTTTCTTTGCTAAATTAAATAACAAGAATAGCCTAAGTAAAATTAAATTGTTTGAATAAGGGGAATTTGCTCTTCAACTAAAAAACATCATGCTAAAATAGGGTACTTATCTTTTTAGATTGCATGATTTTCTCTATGTTTCAACAAGAAATCTCTCAATTAAACTTACAACAATTTAAAGCGGGCGAAAAACGCTGGATTGGTTCATTAATGGGCTCATCCGCAGCATTATTATTCAAAGAAATTGCTTCACAAAGTTCAAATCTATATGTCATTGTCGCAAGGAATAATCAACATCTTGCTCAGCTCGAGAGCGAACTCGAATTTTATGGTATCAAGCCGATAATTTTCCCAGATTGGGAAATCTTGCCTTATGACCGTTTATCTCCACATCAAGATATTGTTTCTGAGCGCTTGGCAATTTTATCAAATATGCCACAAAAAGGGATTTTACTGGTTTCAGCCAGTACTTTAGCGCAACGCGTTGCGCCTTATTCGTGGGTCGTGGGCGAACACTTTGATATTAAAGTAGGACAGAAACTTGACCTTGAAGCGCAAAAGAAGCAATTGGTTCAAGCAGGCTATCGCTTAGTTGACACAGTTTATGATCACGGTGAATTTGCAGTTCGCGGTAGTATCATGGATATTTTTGCATCTGGACAAGATCAACCGATTCGAATCGATTTATTTGATGATGAAATTGAAAGCCTAAAATTCTTTGACCCAGAAACACAAAGAACCACAGAATCCTTAAAAAACTTTACTGTTTTACCTGCAAAAGAATTTCCACTCAAAGAAGGGCGTTCTACCTTTAGAGATCGTTATGCAGAAAGCTTCCCAACTGCAAATCCAAAGAAAAATCCGATTTATCAGGATGTATTAGAGGGAATTGCAACGCCAGGTTTAGAGTTTTACTTGCCATTATTCTTTGAGAAGAAGGTGATGGAAGCACAAAGTATGTTGACGACATACTTACCTAATAATTGCGTTGTCATTACAAATAGTGAAATTGAAGATGATTTAATGAACTTCTGGAAAGAAGTAATGCGTCGTTATGAAGATCGACGACATAACATTGATCAACCGATTCTACCGCCAGAAGAATTATTTTTAATGCCCAACCATGTTTTACAGGCATTAAATCAATTTCCTCGAATTTTGGCTTCAGCAGAAGTTTTTGAGACCAAAGCCGGCGTACTCAATATCGCCGCTGAACAACCGCCTAAACTGGCAGTTGATCCGAAAAAAGAACAACCTTTTGAAGCAGTAAAACATTACATTGATCAAGCCAAGCATCCTGTTTTATTGGTGGCTGAGAGTGCGGGTCGTCGTGAAACTTTGAAAGATGCCCTGCGTAGTGTGTTAGGTGAAATCCAGAACGTAGATAGTTTTGCCCAATTCCAAAGAGACAAGTTACAGGTTGCAATTACCAGTGCACCTCTGGATCGAGGTCTGTTACTCAGTCATCAATTATCGGTCATTTCTGAAAATCAGCTTTATGAACATCGTGTGGTGCAGCGTCGCCGTAAGCGTCAGCAAGAAGTATCTGAAGAGTTTTTAATCCGTAGTTTAACCGAGCTGAGTATTGGTGCACCTGTGGTGCATATTGATCATGGTGTTGGACGCTACGCAGGTTTAATTACTTTAGAAATCGACGAGCAGGATCATGAGTTCTTGCAGCTTGACTATGCCGATGGTGCAAAAGTTTATGTACCAGTAACCAATTTGCATCTGATCAGTCGCTACAGTGGCGGTGATCCAGATCTGGCACCATTGCATAAATTAGGCACAGATACGTGGAGTAAGGCAAAGCGTAAAGCTTTAGAGCAAATTCATGATGTGGCTGCCGAGTTATTACATATTCAGGCACGACGTCAATCAAAACCAGGTTTTGCTTTTGAACTGGATCATACAGGGTATATGCAATTCGCCAGTGGATTTGCTTATGAGGAAACGCTTGATCAGGCCAATGCCATTGAAGCGACCCTACATGATATGCAACTTGCCAAGCCAATGGACCGCTTGGTGTGTGGTGATGTGGGCTTTGGTAAAACAGAAGTGGCGATGCGAGCGGCTTTTGTTGCGGCGCAAAATAATAAACAAGTTGCAGTATTAGTCCCAACGACACTGTTAGCCCAGCAACATTATGAATCTTTTAAAGATCGTTTTGCTGATACGGCAGTACGCATTGAAGTATTGTCTCGTTTTGGCAGCAATAAGACTCATTTGAAAACCATTGAAGACTTAGCCGAAGGCAAAGTTGATATCGTGGTGGGAACCCATAAGATTCTGCAAGAAAATATACAGTTTAAAAATTTGGGTTTGATGATTGTTGATGAAGAACATCGTTTTGGGGTTCGAGACAAAGAGCGTATTAAGGCACTACGTGCTGATGTAGATATGCTGACTTTAACTGCAACACCAATTCCACGGACCTTAAATATGGCATTTTCGGGGATGCGTGATCTTTCGATTATCGCAACACCACCAGCACGTCGATTAGCGGTCAAAACCTTTGTACAAGAACATACTGATGATTCTGTTAAGGAAGCGATTCTGCGTGAGTTATTACGTGGTGGTCAGGTGTACTTATTGCATAACGAAGTCGATAGTATTGAACGTGCTGCCGAAACTATTCGCAATTTAGTTCCCGAAGCACGCGTGGCTGTGGCACATGGTCAAATGCGAGAACGTGAACTTGAGCAGGTGATGCAGCAGTTCTATCACAAAGAATATAACGTGCTAGTCTGTTCGACCATCATTGAAACAGGTATTGATGTACCCAATGCCAATACCATCATCATCGAGCGTGCAGATAAACTGGGGCTGGCGCAACTGCATCAATTGCGTGGTCGTGTTGGACGTTCGCATCATCAAGCCTATGCTTATCTATTGGTTCCATCGATCAAGCACCTCAAAGGAGATGCCGAAAAACGATTAGATGCCATTCAACGCGCTTCAACTCTGGGGGCTGGTTTTATGCTGGCGACGGAAGATTTGGAGATTCGAGGTGCGGGTGAGTTATTGGGTGAACAACAAAGCGGTTCAATGCAGGCAATTGGTTATAGCCTGTATATGGAAATGCTTGAAAAAGCGACCAAAGCAATTCAAAAGGGTAAGACCCCAAACTTTGATGCACCACTTTCGTTAACTGCTGAAATTAATCTGCATATGCCTGCCTTGATCCCAGATGATTATCTCGGTGACGTGCATCAGCGTCTGTTGTTCTACAAGCGTATCAGTAATACCGATAGTCAGGAGAAGCTTGATAATATCCGTATGGAGTTGATCGACCGTTTTGGTATTCCGCCACAACCCGTGAAGCAATTGTTTAGTGTCCATCAACTGCGTTTGCGTGCAGAGCAGTTGGGGATTACTAAGATTGATATCAATAGTAATGGCGGTTATATCGAGTTTGCTCCTGATACACCTGTGCAGGCAATTAGCATTATTCAGTTGATGCAAAAAAATCCAACCTACTATCGAATGGAAGGCGGACAACGCTTAAAAGTCATGGTGCAATTGGCCGAGTATGATAAGCGAATTCAGTTCATTGTTGAGCTATTGAATAAGTTATTGAGTGAGTTAAATTGAGGTTTTTAAGCACATAATGTGGTGATTAAATGAGCATGTACTTTTTTTTAGTAGATGTGATCATGTTTTGATCCGATGTTCATGCAATAAATGAGGAAAATCATTGTTATTTGTAAGCAAACGGGTTACTAATAATATTCACATCAAAACTGATGTGATAGTATTGATCATCATTATTCTGCATCATTTATAAAGATATGTTTAGTTTGCATCCACAACTTGCTCAAGATACATTTTTTGTAGGCGACTTTCCGCTTTCAACATGTCGTTTAATGAATGATATGCAATTTCCTTGGTTAATCCTGATTCCACGTGTTCCAGGTGTAACAGAATTATATGAATTAAGCCAAGCAGACCAAGAACAGTTTTTACGTGAGTCAAGTTGGTTATCAAGCCAGCTGTCACGTGTGTTCCGCGCTGACAAAATGAATGTTGCAGCTTTAGGCAACGTTGTTCCGCAGCTTCATTTTCATCATGTGGTGCGTTATCAAAATGATGTTGCATGGCCGAAACCTGTATGGGGAATGCCAGCTGTGCCATACAGCAATGATGTGCTTGCGCATATGCGTCAAACATTGATGTTGGCATTGCGTGGACAGGGTGATATGCCATTTGATTGGCGTATGGACTGATCCAGAAAAATAGAAGAAATACAGTATTCTATAATAACAAAAGGAGGATAGGGTGCCACTAGATAGGTTGATTGATAAAGAACCTAGACAGTTCGCTTATTTTCATCGTTTGATGGGATATTCGATTCTGTCGCTGATCTTGGTAATTTATACATTTACCTCAACCAGTGCTAGCTATCAACTCTATCTCCTTCCTCTGTTACTTGTCTATTTTTTGCTTTGTCCCCGTTTAGAAAAATGGTTGCAATATAAATTTGATAAAAAAATAGAAAAAAATGTTCTTTTTGCCAATGAGGCAGTTGTTGTAGCGCTTGTACTAGCTGCTATCCATTTAAGTTTAGTTCCTACTTTTACTATTTTATTTGGATTGCTTTACGTCGGCTTGAATAACAGAATTTCTCTACCTGTTGCATGTTTAATCGGCCTGATTGGCGTTATTATTTTCTATTTTAGTACCTTCGTAATTTTTGGCGCAGAGCAATATTTTGAGCCAACGAATCCTGAATTGACCGTGGTCAGTCTGCTTGGATTAATGATGTTTATTGTGATTGGTAATTATTACCAACACCGTCGTTTAAATATCCTCGGGCAGCAACGTCAGCATTATCATAATCAGATGACACGCTATATTGCATTTGCAAATCAGTTGAGTCGTTATGCGCCACTGCAATTGTGGCAATCGATTATGCGTGGTGAAGCAGAAGCAAAAATTGAATACAAACGCAAAAAATTAACAGTTTTTTTCTCCGATATTCAGGGTTTTACCGAACTTTCAGAAACTTTGATTCCTGATGATTTGGCTTTCTTGCTCAATGATTATTTGAGTCATATGACTGAAATTGCCAAGCAGTACGAAGCGACCGTCGATAAGTTTATGGGCGATGCGATTCTTATTTTCTTCGGCGATCCAAACTCGCAAGGCGTTGAGCAAGATGCCAAGTCTTGTGTGGAAATGGCAATTGCGATGCGTCAACAAATGAAGCTGCTGCGTGAACGTTGGAAGAAAATGGGCTATCCCGCTTTACATATTCGTATGGGCATCAGTACAGGTTATTGTCACGTAGGCAATTATGGTGCTTCACATCGTATGGCCTATACCATTGTCGGTCGCGATGTAAACTTGGCAGCACGCTTGCAATCTGCAGCTGAAGTCGATGAAATTTTAATTGCTGATGACACTCATCAATTGATTAAAAATGAGTTTTTGTGTGTGCCGAAAGTGCCTATTTATTTAAAAGGCATTCAAGGCCCGGTTAAAACATGGCAAGTGATGGAGAAATTCACAGGCAAGAAATCAGATACGCAAAAATGGTTTGATTTCGATTATAAAGGCTTCCATTTGGTTCTGAATCTGGAAGAGGTACAGAACTACGAATATCCTGAACTGGTAGAAATCCTGGAAAATATGGTTCAGAGGATCAAGACCCAGCAAAAAATTACCAATGCACAGGGTATTCCTAAACTGACTTTAGATGATGAAGTTAGATAATAATTAGCATTCTATTTCACGTTCATTGTGAATGTGCATGAATTTCATATAAATGATCAAATTCACTAGCTAATGAGGTTAGTCGTGGCTTTGAGTTGTTTTGTCAGAGTGGTTTGTACATATTAAATGGTATGATTCAAAGTAGTATTCATGACACGTTCGACTCAGTATTCTGGATTTTCAATCTCATAAATAATCGCAAAAATGGTCAGTTTAGCTACGGCTGACAAATATTCCAAAGCAGCGTAATTTTTAAATTGCCATTGAATGACTAACTACCAAATATTGGGGCAGGAATAGACTCTTCTGTTGGGTGGTGAGATAGAGTAGAACGCAATGGGTGAGGCGATTAAACTCAATACCATGCAAGAAACTTTAATCACAGGGGCTTGTGGCGATGTGGCTTGATCGGGGAGCTCGGTGTTCTTGTCTGTTGGAGATGGCATCATGGCTGGCGCTGCTGCGCATCAATCTTTAATTTTTACAGCACGATACAGTGAGAAATAAAAAAGCCAGAGATTAACTCTAGCTTTTTTATTTTAAACTATCATTTAAGCTTAATGATTTTCTGAAGCGTGGTTGATGGTGTATTTAGGAATTTCGATTTCTAAATCCTCATCCACAATTTCAACTTGGCAAGAGAGGCGAGAGTCAGGCTCTAAGCCCCACGCGCGGTCAAGCAAATCTGCTTCAACGTCATTCATTTCCTCAAGGCTGTCAAAGCCTTTACGCACAACCACGTGACAGGTGGTGCAGGCTGCCGACATGTCACAAGCATGTTCAATCTTAATACCATTTTTTAATAAACTTTGGCATAAATTGGCGTTATGTTCGACTTCAAATTCTGCACCTTCAGGGCAAATTTGTGCATGAGGAAGAACTTTAATACGTGGCATATTGATCACCTATACCTTTAGTTTGAGTTTGACCAATCTTCAAGTTTTGTACCTTTTAAGGCATGGTCAATATGTCGGTTCATACGCAATGCAGCAAAGGCATCGCTATGAATTTTAAGTTGCTGAACTGCATGTTCAATCGCTGCAAGCTCATCGGTTTTCAGACGGGCTTTTAATGCTTCAGCGGCAAGGATTAAATCGCGAGCCTGTTGCTGAGAAAGTAAATCCGTATCTGCTTTCAATGCTTGTTCGAGTGCTTCTAGCTCGCGTTGTGCTTCGACTTTGGTTTCTTGCAAGTGACGAAGATGTTTGTCTTCTTCGGCATATTGGAAACCTTCAACCAATAAACGCTCAGTATCTGCTGAAGATAAGCCATAAGATGGTTTAATATCGATTTGCGCCTGCACACCAGAAGTGGTTTCTTTGGCTGATACGGTCAATAAACCATCGGCATCGACTTGGAACGTCACTTCAATACGTGCTTGACCCGCAGTCATTGGTGGAATGCCATGTAATACAAAACGGCCCAATGAACGACAATGCTCGACTAAATCACGCTCACCTTGCACCACATGAATTAACATGGCGGTTTGACCATCTTGATAGGTGGTAAATTCCTGACGGCGTGCGACAGGAATAGCAGTGTTACGTGAAATCAGGCGCTCAACCAAACCACCCATGGTTTCTAGACCAAGTGAAAGTGGTGTGACATCAAGCAATAACGAGCCATCCTGACTATTACCAATCAGCTGATTTGCTGTAATTGATGCGCCAATCGCAACCACTTCATCAGGGTTGATGGTACATAATGGCTCACGTTCAAATAATTCGCGTACCGCTTTCTGTACGGCATACGAACGGGTTGAACCGCCGACCAGGACCACATGTTCAATTTCATCAAGTTCAAGTTTGGCATCGCGTAATACGCGTTTGCACACACTCATACTTTTATCGAGCGCAACTTGAATAATGGATTCAAAAGTAGGTCGATCTAGCGTTAAACGGTCATCCAGTAATTTTAATTCAGCAGATTCGTGATCTGTTAAATATTCTTTGGCTTGACGAGCTGCAATCACAAAAACGGCATACTCTTCATCGCTTAAAGTCTCGATGTTGAGCTGTTTTTTGGCCCATTTTACGATTAGGCGGTCAAGGTCATCACCCCCGAGAGCAGTGTGGCCACCAGTTGCAAGAACTTCAAAGACACCTTGCGAAAAACGTAAGATTGACACATCAAAGGTACCACCACCTAGATCGTAAATCACATAGTTACGATCTGTGCTGAGGTTGGTCTCTTGATCAAGACCATAAGCAACAGCCGCGGCTGTCGGTTCGTTCAGTAAACGTAAAACGTTCAAGCCTGCGAGTTGTGCAGCATCACGTGTTGCTTGGCGTTGTGCTTCATCAAAATAAGCTGGAACAGTAATCACCGCACCATTCACAGGATTATTCAGGCTTGCTTCAGCGCGGTCTTTTAACTGTTTTAGAATTTCTGCAGAAATTTCGACAGGTGTTTTTCGACCCGCAGCAGTTTCAAATGCTGGCATTTCATTTTCTGCACCAACAAGCGTATATGGATGCTGGAATTTGATATCTGCTTGCGAGCGACCCATAAAGCGTTTGACCGAAACCACTGTATTTTTTGGGTCAGTCAGCATAAATGGCTTGGCTTCATAACCAAACGTGGTTGCATCCTTTGCGTAATGAACAATTGATGGAAGTAAAACCCGGTCTTTGTCATCTTGTAGAACTTTCGGTTTTCCCGATAGCACTGTCGCCACTAAAGAGTGGGTTGTCCCCAAGTCAATGCCAATCGCAATACGGTGTTGATGCGGGGCAGTAGATTGACCAGGTTCAGCAATTTGCAAAAGTGCCATGCGTGCGGTATCCCTTGAAAATAATTGGTAACAGCGGATTAGAAATCATCATCGAGGTCGAAGCTATCTTCTTCATCCAACATGCGATCTTCAGCTTTATCAATATCATTCATAACACGTTGGAAAAAACGTAACTTACGAACAGTATCACGTGCTTCAGCCCAGTCTTCATCGGCAAAATCGAGTTTGAATTCACGAATTAGACCGTCAATCCATTGCTGAATTTCAAGCTTTAATGTGCGAAGTTGCTCTGTTGAGGTCGCTTCATCTAGTTGCTCGCGCATTTCGAGTGCAGATTGAAGAAACTCAAAATCGCTAATAGATTGATCCAGATGGTGATCTTGTTTTTTTAACGCAAGTAAATATGCTGCACGACTATCAACCTGTGAGAGTACTTTATACGCTTGGTTGATTTCACTTGACTTGATCAAGGCCTGATCTTTGTCAGCAGCTTTATCTGGATGATATTGCTGTTGCAAACTTAAAAACTGTTTTTTTAAAGCAGCTAAATCTATATCGAGTGCTTCGGGTAATTGGAACAACTCAAAATGATTCATGGGAGATGAATTCCGCTATTGATAAATACGTTAAAACAGTGCGGAACACACTGTTTTGACGAAAAGAAAGAGGGTGGTTGAGGTTAAACAGTAAATGATTCACCGCAACCACATTCACCTTTTTGATTTGGGTTATTAAACTCAAAGCCTTCGTTCAGACCGTTTTTCACGTAATCCATCTCTAAACCATTGAGATAAACTAGGCTTTTAGGATCAACAAAAACTTTAACACCGAGCTGTTCAAACACTTGATCATGTGCATCGATATCATCGACAAATTCAAGTACATAAGCCAACCCAGAACAACCCGAAGTTTTCACACCAATGCGAATGCCTTCACCCTTACCGCGGTTTTGCAGGTAATTGCTGATGTGAGTCGCAGCATTTTCGGTTAGATGGATCATGAAAACTCCAATGTTATTTCGGTCATCAATTAAGCTTTCGCTTTTTTACCACGATAATCTTCGATCGCAGCTTTAATTGCATCTTCAGCTAAGACAGAGCAGTGTACTTTTACTGGTGGAAGTGCAAGTTCAGTCGCAATATCAATATTCTTGATTGATTGAGCTTCATCAAGCGTCTTACCTTTTAACCATTCAGTTACCAGTGAGCTTGATGCAATTGCAGAACCACAGCCATAAGTTTTGAAGCGAGCTTCTTCAATTACGCCATTGTCATCGACTTGAATTTGCAAACGCATTACGTCGCCACACGCTGGTGCACCGACCATACCTGTACCTACGTTTTCTGCATTTTTGTCTAAAACACCTACATTACGAGGGTTTTCGTAATGATCAATTACTTTTTCGCTATAAGCCATGTCGCTTCTCCAAACCTCGGGGTCAGCCTAATATTAATATGAGGGTTAAAAACACGTTTTCAATGAACTGCTCAATTGAGCGTGCAATGAATTAGTGTTCTGCCCATTCAACTGTTGAAAGGTCGATACCTTCTTTGTACATATCCCAAAGCGGAGAAAGTTCACGTAATTTCTCAACCGCAGCTTTGGTAATTGTTAACACATGGTCAATATCAGCTTCAGTGGTGTATTTACCAAAACTGAAACGAATTGAACTATGTGCCAACTCATCAGATAAACCTAAAGCACGTAAAACGTATGAAGGTTCTAAAGTTGCAGATGTACATGCTGAACCACTTGAAACAGCAACATCTTTCAGTGCCATCATCAGTGATTCACCTTCAACAAAGTTGAAGCTGACATTTAGATAGTTTGCAACGTTTTGTGTTGGGTGGCCGTTCAAGAATACTTGTTCAAGATCTTGTAAACCATTCCAAAGTTTGTCGCGTAATTTACGGATGCGCTCTTGTTCTGCTTGCATGGTTTTGCCCGCAATTTCAAACGCTTCACCCATACCAACAATTTGATGTGTCGCTAAAGTACCAGAACGCATACCACGCTCATGACCACCACCATGCATTTGTGCTTTTAAGCGAACACGTGGGCTACGACGAACGAAAAGTGCACCAATGCCTTTAGGGCCATAAACTTTATGACCAGAGAAACTCATCAAATCAACTTTCATTGTTGAAAGATCAATCTCTACCTTACCAACAGCTTGAGCTGCATCGACGTGGAAGAATGTTTTGTTGGCACGAGTTAATTCACCAATCGCAGCAACGTCTGTTACGGTACCGATTTCATTGTTTACCATCATGAGGGAAACAAGAATTGTATCTGGACGTAGGGCTGCCTGAACCATTTCAGGGGTAATTAAACCGGTACGTGGTTCTGGCTCTAAATAAGTAATTTCAAAACCTTGTTCTTCCAGCTCACGGCAAGGATCTAGCACAGCTTTGTGTTCGATTTTACTTGTAATGATGTGTTTGCCTTTTGAACCGTAGAACTGAGCAATCCCTTTTAATGCAAGGTTGTCTGACTCAGTCGCACCTGAAGTCCACACGATTTCACGCGGGTCTGCTTTGATAAGATTTGCAACCTGCTCGCGCGCATATTCAGCTTTTTCTTCGGCTTGCCAACCATATGCATGTGAACGTGATGCTGGGTTACCAAAAGTTCCCTCGAACGTTAAACATTCCATCATACGTTCTGCAACTTCAGGCAGTACAGGAGTGGTTGCTGCGTAATCAAGATAAATTGGACGTTTCATGTCAAATACCTGTAACCGATAGAAGGGCTGAATCTAAACTTGAAGAATTTTGGCGTAAAGCAACAGTTTGGACGTTGTCACGCGCAATTAAATCAGCAAGCGTGATTTTTGCGAGATAATCGGCAATATGGTGGGAGAGTTCTTGCCATAAGTCGTGCGTTAAACACATCGCACCGTTCTGGCAGTTGCCTTTGTGGTCACAACGTGTTGCATCAACGGTTTCATTTACAGCTTCAATAATTTCTAGCACAGTAATTTCACTTGCATTACGTGCAAGGTGATAGCCACCATTTGCACCACGAACGCTTGAAACTAACCCATGACGTTTGAGTTTCGCAAATAACTGTTCTAAATAAGCGACTGAGATGGATTGGCGTGCTGCTATTTCCGCAAGCGTGATCGTTTGTTCAGTTGGCTGCAAAGCTAAATCAAGTAGAGCAGTCACTGCGTAACGACCGCGAGTTGTAAGACGCATGATTCGGTACACATGGTTAGACTAGATGCTTAAATTTTATGAATTCCGACTAAAATAGTCAAGTTTTAAATTGCCATAATCAGCGTGAAAAGTGAAATATGTTGGAATTATTGTATCCACGTATTATAAACAAAAAAGGCAATGAAAATAAAGCTCAATACAGCAAAGCTAATGTTGATCAAGCGTTGACGTTTTTGCAGGCGATGAATGCGGTTCTGATATTGCTTAACTTCTACTAGCAATGTATTGATTTCAGAACGTTGTTGATCGATTTTTTCCAATAGTGGAGCAATACGCTGTTGGGTTGCAATGACTTCTGCTTCATCATTAAACAGGTTAAACCATTGTTTCCAGTTTGCTAAAATACTAGAGAGGGTTAGATGAGGAACTAAATCTAGAAACTCTTCTACAAGGGCTGCATCACCTAAAATGCGCATATTTGTAATGCTACGCTGATTGTTTAACACAAATATCTTAATCAAATCGATCAATGTGCTATTAATTTCCAGATCGATATTTCGATCCAGCGCTTTCATATCAAATAAAAGACCTTTTTCGGTAAATTGGATATAAAAGTCAAAGAAAGGAATATAACTATTGATTCGAATAGTCATTTTTTTGTCGATCAACTTTTTTGCTTGTAGGCGTAGGCCAGCATCATGCGTCAAGATGAAGGAGAAAAAAGTTTCTAAAACAATGATGACAATGTTTAGCAACAAATGGGGATGTTTATGTCTTTGTTGCGTATCACTCATAGATCTCTTTTTCCTTACCAATAACGTTGCGAAACAATAAAATCTGTAAACCTGAGCATCCGTACTCAAATTATTAAAAATAATTTACATGACTTTATTGCTTTGTAGAACAGTTTTTTAAAACGATCAAGTCTTAACTTTGATATTATAAAAACATTTTTATGGTTAAATACGACATACTGTTTGTAAAGTGCTTAGGAGTAATGGTCAATGGATAACTCAAATATAGAAAATCCTAATGAAGAAGCTGAAGTAAAAACTAAGCCAAAATCAAAGAGTTCTAAAAAATCTGCACTTGATTTCAAAAAATATACACAACAAATTTGGCTGGCTGGTTTGGGTGCTTTTTCACGTGCTGAAGAGGAAGGCAATAAATTGTTTGACTCACTGGTCAAGGTGGGTGAGGAGCTGGAGTCTAAAACAGTCGATTTTGCCGATAACACTGTCGGCAAGGTGACAGAAAAAGCCAAAGAGTCTGTAACAGACACCAAAGACAAGGTTGAAAAGATTTTAGATACGAGTGTCAACCACTCGTTGAATCGTATTGGCTTGGTCACGCCAAAGGATCTACAGCATATCGAACAGTTACTGGTGCAACTCCATATTAAGGTTGATGCGTTGATCGAAGAAAATGATCAATTGAAGGCTAAATTGAATAAAAAGTAAAAAAATGGCAGGTAACTCGTCCGTTTATGTCGTATTTCAGTATTTATTTTAATTAAAAGGTCCTTCTAGTATTGCGTTCTCCCCCAAAGCATTGCTATAAAGGCGTCATGGCCTTTTAAACTATAGCCTTGGATCTTAACAAACGATATTAAGAGGATATTTTTTATCATGAATAAATCAGAATTAATTGATGCGATTGCTGAAAAAGGGGGAGTGTCTAAATCGGATGCTGGTAAGGCACTCGATGCGACAATTGCGTCAATCACTGAAGCACTTAAGAAAGGTGACACTGTTACTTTAGTTGGTTTCGGTACTTTCAGCGTGAAAGAACGTGCTGCTCGTACAGGTCGTAACCCTAAAACTGGTGAAGAGCTGCAAATCAAAGCAAGTAAAGTACCTAGCTTCAAAGCTGGTAAGGGTTTAAAAGATTCGGTTGCGTAATCTTTTTAAATCAATAAACGCACCATTTAGGGTGCGTTTTTTATTTATTGAATGAAAAAGTTAATTTGATTCTTATTCTGCATTCATTCGCCTTTGTTTTTCAGTTAAAATTGCCCCGAAATAAAATATTGGAATTCTTATGGAATCGTTTCGTACTCTCATTAAGGGTTGGCTTGGCAAAGTCCTGTTAGTTTTGTTTTTGACCCCTTTAGCACTTGTAGGTATTGAAGGATATTTTAGTGGCAGCAATAAAGCAGATGTTGCGAAATCGGTAAACGGTCAAGATATTTCTAATAAAGAATTAGAAAGTGCCACCAAAAACTATAAAGACCAATATCTCTCTTTGGTGAAAGGTGATGAGTCGCTTTTAAATTTACCAGTTATTCAGGAGAAAGCTTTAGATGCATTAGTTGCGCGTAGCTTATTACAGCAACAAGCTGAAAAGTTGGGTATGACTTTAAGTGATGTGCAACTTGAACAAATGCTGGCGCAGCAACCGAGCTTTCAAGAAAATGGTCAATTCTCTAAGACCTTATATGAAAATTATTTGCGTTCAGTGGGAATGACCAATCAAGCTTTAATTGCAAGCTTGCGTCAGGATCATGCATTGAAAATGATTTCAACGTCTTTAATGGATTATGCATTGGTTAGTAAGTCGGATGTGCAGCAATTGGCAAATCTACAAACTGAACAACGGACCTTGCATTTGGCGAGTATCAAGCTGGATGATTATAAAAAGGGTGTAACTGTATCAAATCAGGAAATTACCGACTACTACAACAAGCATAAAAATGAGTTTAAGCAAGTTGCGAGTGTTGATGTTGATTATGTGGTATTGACGCCAGCATTGCTTCCTAAAACAAATCTTGCAGTAACAGAAGCAGATTTACAGCAGGCTTATGCGGCATTTGTTGATGAACAGAAAAAAGCAGTTAAACGTCAAGTTAAGCATATTTTAATCACTACTGATGCACGTGATGCTGCGGCTGCTCAAAAGCTTGCCAATGAGGTGTATGCAAAAATTCAGGCAGGTGAATCATTTGCACAGGCTGCTGCTCAGTTCTCAGAAGACCCGAGCTCTAAAGCGAATGGTGGTTTGGTTGAGTCATATGCACCAGGTGTCTTCTCGGCTGATTTTGACAATGCAGTGAATGCATTAAAAAATGGTGAGATTTCAAAACCAGTAAAAACCCAATATGGTTATCACATTATTGAAGCTGAATCACCAATGGTGAAATTACCATCGTTTGAAGCTGAGAAAGCTCGTTTGACGGCTGAGGTTGAAAAGTCGAAAGCAGCGAATTTATTCAGTGATACGGTTAACAATCTCAATGAAATGGTTGTTGGAGGTGATTCATTAGATGTGGTTGCACAAGAAGTGAAAGGTGCACGTATTGAATCTGCAAATGCTGTGACCCTTACAACGAATAATCCATATTTAGGTGATTTAAGCGTTAAAGCAAAATTGTTTAATGATGATGTGAAAAACGGTGACCGTAATGCATCTTCAAATATTCAATTGGCGAATGGCGATACGATCTGGATTAAGGTTCGTAATTATCATGCAGCAGGAGTTAAGCCTCTAGATCAGGCAACTGCAGAAGTGAAAGCTAAAGTCATTGAGGCGAAGGCGTATAAAGCTGCTCAAGCGAAAATTGCAACGATTCTTGCTGACTTTAAAACTCAACCTGCGGCACAAGTGGTTGCAAAATCACAGGTGACTTTTGAAAATGCGGGTACCTTTGCGCGTTCACAAGGTTTAAAACGTGCGATTGAGCGTGCAGCATTCAGCATTCCAGCGCCAGCTAAAGAGGGTCTATGGTCTGCAACCACAGCGAAATTACCAAATGAGTTGGTGATTGTTGCGGTTTCAAATGTGAATAGTAGTGTTGCAAGTACCTTGCCTGCTGAGCAGTTACAAGAGCTGAATAAGCTTTATCAACAGTTCCGTGGCCAGCAAGTCTTAGAAGACTATACTGAATACTTAAAATCACAGGCAAAGATCAAATAAGTTTGTTCTAAGCAATAAAAAAGCCAGTCGATCAGAACTGGCTTTTTTATTGCAAAAAGAAAACTACTTTTTCTGAATGAATTTCGCTTCTTCTGATTGCGGATATTGGCTTAAGAGTTTACTTCTGTATTGATTGGCTAAGGCGGTATTCTTATCCACTTCTTTGGCAATACTATAGAGTTGATAGACAGCACGGGATGCTTTTGCTGAGTTTGGATAGCGAGTCGCAACAATATTATAGTTTTGCTTTGCAGCTTTATAATCTACAGGCTCAACGGCTAAATAAAACTCAGCTAGCCAAAAGTATGCATTACCCACATAAATTCCATTGGGATGGTTTTTGATGAAGTTCTGCATTGGCTGGATGGCTTTTTTTGCACCGCCTTGTTTATAAGCGTCGAGTGCAACGGTATAGGCTGCTTTTTCGAGCTCGATTTGATTGGTGGTATTGCTTGTTGTCGCTGTATTGGCAGATGGTTGATCTGCAGCAGGTTCTGCTTTCGATGGAGCAGCCTGTTGCTGTTGCGCTGGAGCTGTTGGTGCAATCACGGGCGCTGCAGCCTCAGCATTGGCGGTTGCTGCAGGAGCAGTTCCATCTTGGGCTTCTGGATGATCTTCTGGTGGATCAATTTTTTGCGAAAGCAGCTCTAAGCGTTGATCTAGGTCAGTGTAGCGATTGCTCAGTTCTTTTTTTAATTGCTCAATGGCATTGTCATGTTCTTCAAGCTGACCACGGAGCTTACGAATTTCTTCTTCAAGCTTTTGGTTCTTTTGCATGATTTCCCAGTTTAGGCTAGGAGTACCAGCAACAACATTATTGGCTTGTTGTTGACTCAAAGAGCGCGATTCAATTGGAACATTGGCATATAAATGCGCACTACTGAGCAGGGCAATAAAAAGTACGGAATGCTTTTTTAGCATAAAAATTCATCCATAAGTTGAAAAATAAAGCTGTGGTCGAAAAGTCTTCACTTTTTACTTGCAACACACTAGATATAGATTTTTGATTAAGCCATTAAAACAGCAACTCATTTAAATGCAATAAGCATTTACAATCTTCAAGCACTTTTGCAGGAAATTACGAGGTTGTTGTTTAATGTTTGTTCGTATTGAAAGTGAATAGATAACAAATATATAGCAGTTGACGAGGAATTAGGCAGTTGAATGCAAAACTTGCGGAAAAACAGCGAGAAGTCTTGCAACTCAGGTAAAAATCTCTATACTTTGTCAGGCAATGGTAGCCCTGCTGGTAGCTTCGCAATTGTACTCTACGAACCCCGCCAGGACCGGAAGGTAGCAACGGTAGTAGAACTATGATGTGCCGAAGTCATGCTGGTAGGGCTGCCACCATTTATTCTTCTCCGCTCGTTCGAGCAACCGCTTTCATAATAACGCCCATATCAAAGCCACGGTATTGTAAAAACCGAATTTGTCTTGCCTTGATTTTTGGATCAGTTGCCACTTCTTCTCCAAACTTTTTAACTTTAAGCTGATAGGCTTGATCAAGCCAATCGACCTCTTCAAGTTCTTCAGTAATCAGCTCAGCATCAAGTTGTTTGGCTTTCAGTGCTTGTTTAATGCGTTGCAAACCTTTGCCTTTTCTGAGTTGGCTCGCTAGGGTGAGTTCGGCGACTCGTTGATCACTTTGATAATTTTGCTGTGCTAACTCTTCGACCAGTGTTGCGACTTCTTCTGGGTTGATCGCATATTGATTCAGTTTGGCAATTAATTCGGCTTGGGAATAATCGCGACGCGTGAGTAGAGCAAAGGCATATGAGCGTAATCTCGAACCAGTGAGTGTTTTAGGCTTTTCAGTTTTTTCATTGTTTGAGTTAAACAAAATTTATTTCCTTCATTAAAGAAAAACGCCCCGAAGGGCGTTTCAGTTTAGCTTTCTAAGAAATCTGGTTCTTCTTCTTCAATTTCTGTATTTTCAGTTGGTTTGTTCTTGGTGAGTAGTTGTTCGCGAATCAGCTTTTCAATTTCTTGAGCCATTGCTGAGTTTTCTTCAAAATGACGAATCACATTGTTCTTACCTTGGCCAATTTTATTGCCTTGATAAGAATACCAAGCACCCGCTTTTTGTACGATGTCTTGTTGAACTGCAAGATCAACCAATTCACCGAGTTGATTAGTCCCTTTACCGTACATAATCTGGAACACTGCTTCTTTGAAAGGAGGTGCCATTTTATTTTTTACAACTTTAACGCGTGTTTCGTTACCCGTAATCTCGTCGCCTTCTTTGACTTGACCGATACGGCGAATGTCTAAACGTACAGAGGCGTAGAATTTGAGTGCGTTACCACCTGTTGTGGTTTCTGGGCTACCAAACATCACACCAATCTTCATACGGATTTGGTTAATGAAGATCACCATACAGTTCGAGCGCTTTGCATTACCTGTGATTTTACGTAAAGCCTGACTCATTAAACGTGCTTGTAAGCCCATATGTGAGTCACCCATTTCGCCTTCGATTTCAGCTTTTGGGGTCAATGCTGCAACAGAGTCGACAACGATTAAATCGATTGCACCAGAACGCACCAGCATATCTGCAATTTCAAGTGCCTGCTCACCGTGGTCTGGTTGTGAAACCAAAAGATTATCAATATCGACACCAAGCTTGCGTGCATATTCTGGATCTAATGCATGTTCCGCATCGATAAAGGCACAAGTACCGCCATTCTTTTGACATTGAGCAATCGCCTGTAATGTCATGGTCGTTTTACCTGATGATTCAGGACCGTAGATTTCAATGATACGGCCTTTTGGTAATCCGCCAATCCCTAATGCAATATCAAGTGTTAAAGAACCTGTAGAAACCGCTTCAACAGCTTGTACTGTGTTATCACCTAAGCGCATCACTGTATTTTTACCAAATTGTTTTTCAATCTGGCTTAACGCAGCTTGTAACGCCTTACTTTTATTATCATCCATCTCAAAACCTCAAAACTTTATTTCTTAACGACTAACCCAAGTGGATGTATTGAATCTCAACTTGTTGGGACTTGAGTATAGTGGCAGATTCTCGTTGTTTATTCTACATCTGATCTGTGTCTATGCGACACAAAATGACGCATCCAAAATTGAAAAATATCCATCAAAATCTACTCATCATGATAAGACCATGATTGGACATTTTCCTGTTTAAAACGATTGATATCACGACGATCTTTTTTACTTGGTCGGTGATCTGGTCGGGCTAGATTATGCAATTTTCGCTGAGATGCATGCAACTCTCTGCGCGCAATACTTTCTGTTGTTTCTTCATAAAGTAACTGGGCTGCCGGAGCGCCACCCCGGACGGCAGAAAGTGCCTTGACCACTACAGTTTTTTTCTCGAAACCTTGTTGAATGGTCAGTTCCATTCCAATCCGGACATCTCTGGAAACTTTCACCCGATCATTGTTGTGGTGAACTTTACCACCTTCAATGGCGGCCTTGGCAATCGAGCGTGTTTTAAAAAAACGTGCTGCCCAAAGCCATTTATCAATGCGCATGGCATCCATGCTGTCTGGTTCATGCTGTTTTGGCATCTGTTACCTGTAAATTGGTTTCAAGATAATCAACGAGTTCGGTTAATTGATCAAGTGCGGGATAGGGTAGTTCTGTTGCCATTCTGGCGGATTTTCCGCTAGATGGCTGTAAAATGCTAAAGAGTTGAGTGATCCCAAAATCTTCAGCACTTTTGAGCACAGCAACTGTATCGTCAATAAAGACCGCTTGTGCTGGGTCAAATGGATGAAGTTGTTGTAACTTTTGCCAAAATGCGATTTCTTCTTTGGCGTGCCCAAGTTCTTCGCTACTGATCATAAGTTCAAAGTAAGGGCTCAGTTCGACATTTTCAAGTTTGAGTTTTAGGCTGGCACGATCGGCATTGGTGAGTAGCCAACAGCGATAGCCTTGCGCATTTAACTGTTGTAACAGTTGATGGCAGCCAGTTCTTGCACGGATTTTTTCGCGATGCTCGTATTGCAGTTGCAACACATCAACACCTACTTTAGCCGTCCAGTACGCCGAAGAGTACCAAGATAGTGTATGCTTATGTTGTTGGTAAAATTGAAATAAGGTCTGTTGGCTTTGTGCAAGTGTGCATTGATGCACTTGAGCATGTCGTTCAGGCAAACAATGATTCCAAATCAAATCATCAAAGGCTAAATCGAGTAATGTGCCGTCCATGTCAAACATGGCAATCGGCTGCTGTAAATCTGAATATGACATAAGGTTGGTCTATGTTTATAAAAATGCTTGCCCCACAAGATCAGTTAATTACACAACTTGTTCCAATTATGGCGCAGGCTAGTCAAATATTGCTGGAAGAATACCAAAGTTATTGTGCAGGTTGCGAATTTAATATTCAGGAAAAAAGTGATGATTCCCCAGTTACGCAAGCCGATTTAAAAGTAAATCACTTTTTATTGAAGCATTTAGCAACAGTGACACCACAATTACCCGTGTTGTCAGAAGAAAGCGATTATTCTGCACGTGCGGCATGGCAGCGCTGCTGGATGCTAGATCCACTGGATGGAACTAAAGAGTTTATCCATGAGCGTGATGAATTCACCATTAATCTCAGTTTGATTGAAGAGCATAAAACCACTTTTGCGATTATTGCAGTGCCGTGCGAACAGGTGATGTATATTGGTTACACCTCGCAACGACCTTATAAATATAGCTTTAGCCGACAAGAATGGGCGCAATATCAGTTAGAAGAACATGATTTGGCAGCACCACTGCAAATTGGCTTGAGTCACAACAGCAAAAATCCAAAGTATAAAAACTTTATTGAGCCAATCTTACAGAGTCGTCAGGTAGAGCGGCGTGAGGCGGGCAGTGCTTATAAATTTTGTATGATGCTGGAAGGTGAGATTGATATTTACCCTCGCTTTCACCCAACCTCTGAATGGGATACCAGTTCAGGACAGGCTTTACTGGAAAGTATCGGTGGTGGTTTGATGACCTTGGACGAAAAACCTTTTATGTATAACCAGCGTGAAACAGTCTTGAATGGCGGCTTTATCGCTTATCGAGATCAACATTGCAAAAAAATTGCTTACCAGGCCCTGGCTCATTCTGGCATTTTAGATTGAGAGTCATCTTGCACATGGTATAGTGGATTAAATTTGATTTTGTGTGTGAATATGGCCCTGCATCTATTGCCTAAAAGCATGTTTGAAGCAATCGATTTATTACCCGATGCTTCAACACCTGTGACGTTATTTACGCGTCATTCCCTGCGTGAGTTGGTGAATGGACAGGGCTTGGCGGGTTATGATCTACAGTTGACTGAACAGGGGCGAGAGTTGGCCTATGCTTGGGGTGAATATTTAAGCCAGCATAGTGATCGTGCAATCCAGCATTGTATTTCAAGCCCAATTCAGCGTTGTGTGGATACTGCAGCCTTGATGATTGAAGGGGCTGACCAGACCCGTAAAGCCGTGAATACCCATCATATTGAAATTGTGGAACAGCGTTTATTGGTTGAGCCTGGTAGTTTTGTGTTGGATATACAGCAAGCAGCCCCGTACTTTCGCAAGCAGGGAGCTTTGGGGTTTATTAATAGTTTTGTGAATAATGCATTACCAGGAATGAAGCATCCGATTGCAGGTGTGTTTGATGTACTTGAATTGCTTTACCATACGCATCCCACACAAAAGAATGGTCTGAGTTTAGCGGTTAGTCATGACACGATTATTGCAGCAATCCTTGCTGTGATTTCAGGTAAAAATCAAATTGAACAAACAGATTGGCCCGCCATGATGGAAGGATTGTTTGTCTGGTTTGAGGGCGAGGATTTTGTTGAAAGCCAGTTGAAATGGATCTGGCGTGGCGAACTTAATAAATTAGATGTTAAACAGTTTTTGCATCAATAGCATTAATAAACGACGGGCAACTTTATAATAGTAAAAAGCACTGAATCGCTGTTAATTTGAATCCAAATGCTATATTGGGATTTATCTATAGCTGAGTGCAAAATAATCTAATTATCGGCCTTTTACTAATTTCTGTCCTTCGATACTGCTAAGGTGGGCTTACAACGTGGTTGAGATTGAGCCATGTATATCACTAGAAATAATCGATTTATCTCAGCTGAATGTGGTCGCTGAATCTGCAATAAGTACATTATCCCTCGCACTTGAATGAATTGATCTAATCGCTTTTGCTTGATTGGCTTGAATACTATTTTGCATTGAAGAGCCATGTTCCAATTGAACATTCGCCTTTTTGAATATCAATATCCTCTTTAATTGATGAATTGTTTAGCGTGCAGTTTGCTCATGAGGGGATGGTAAGCTTGCTGGATGGTTTATATTTAATTTAGCGGTGTGAATAAACTGGGGGTGCGTGTGCCATAAACTTAGTGTTTCTTGTTTTTAACTATAAATTAATTTCCCTTGATGGTAATAAAATTGTTAGTATATATAAGCATATGATTTATATAAATTTTAACTATTTAACCTAATTTGTCGTTAACGATAATTTATCAAATTTTTCTTGGGGAAATGTGATGCAATTACAACTTAAGCATTTAACAGTTTGTTTGCTATCGATCATGCTGGCCGCTTGTGGAGGTGGGGCTGATCGTACAAGTGGGGCAAACCATAATGAACCACCAAAGAATGATCAAACCACTGCTGGAAATGGCAACCTCATTCCAGGTGATGGAACCAATGAGTTACCGGGTGACGGCACATCTGAGACACCGAATAACGGTTCAGGGCCTAACACGCCAGAAACGCCAAATAATGGTTCAGGAAATACCACGACCGAAATACCCAATCAGGGCGGGAATGGAAATACTGAGACGCCTTCAATCCCACCTGTTGCAGAAAAGTATCCTGAACCTCGCAAAGATCTTATCGATGAGGCGGTATTAGGTTTTTATGATTACGATAAACTTGGATTACCACGGTTACTACGCAATGATTTAAATGGCAGTTTTGCTGCAATGTTGCAGTTTGCACAAAGCCATGTAGTGAACCCTAAAAATAATGAAAAAGATTCAATGCCGCGTTTAACCACAGAAAAAGATGCTTTGTTGTTGGTGACACCTCTGGCGGAAATGGGTGATCTGCAAAAACTACAAGTCGAAATTTATCAAGGTAATCAACTGCTCAGAACGGTTAAATTAAAAGAGCCATCACGAATTGCGGCTTCTGATCAGTCCAATACCGATGGGCGCCCACCAGTAAGCTATTCAAAGCGAGCATGGACGGTTGCATTAAAATGGAGTGAAATTCGTGCAGGCCTGCATCTTCGGGTCATTGATCCACTGAATAATCGTAGTGGTGAGCTCACTGCTGATAATATTGATTTAGCCGCACCGGGTGAATTGGTATTGCAAAATATCCGTCTAGGCCTATTGACCGACCCGCCAAAATCAACAGGTCATTATATGTTGCTCGAGCCTGCAAAGGCAGGCACAGATTATTTTCAAACGATTCCTGCGGCACGCATGATTGTTGCTAAATATGATGACTTAAAGTTGAATAAAGTTATGGTGGCAAGCGGTATCATTTATGATACTGCCAGTGCAAGCACGGGTGATGTCTATAGTGGTGATATGCGTGAGGATACGGCTAAATCGACCTTTGGTGTTGGGATTAACCTAGCCAATTGGGGGATTACCAGTGCTTCAATGGCCAGTCAGGAACAACCACAAATTACTCAAAGTGTCGTGGCACATTATGCACGTGGTAAATATAGCAACGGTGAGGCAACCCATGGCTTAAGTGGTGGTAATGGTATGCTGACCTTGATTGACTCTGTGGGTAATGAGTTTAGTCACGAGATTGGACATCACTATGGGCTTGGGCATTATCCTGGCGCTGTGGGTGACAATATGTTCTGGGCTGCGCATCATGCAGATAGTGGATGGGGCTATATTGCCTTTAGAAATAAAATGCGTGGTAACCTCAATTGGACCACCACCAATCTAGGTGATGGTGCCAATGGAGTTCCTAACTTCCTGAATAAATATGCCTATGGTTGGGATGCAATGTCTGGTGGTGCAACTGCAAGCAGTATTTCTAAATATACCCATTACACTGGTTATAGTACCTATTTGAAAATTCAGCCAGCATTTGATCGTTATGTCTGGGATGCAAGTTCGCCAACAGGCTATAAAAAATGGAATGCAATAACCCGTAGTATGGAAGTGGCTCAGCCTAAAACGCCTAATTCAAGCAATGTTTGGTATAACCGCGCCGATGGCAATTACTTGAAACCAAGAATGTTTGGTGTGCCTGTGTATACCATTCTGGGTGGCTATGATCCAGAAACACAAACAGGCTTGGTCTATCCTGCTGCCAAAGGGAACTGGGGTAATGTATTTGACCTGCCGCAAGCCAATCCGAATGCAGTCACGGCAAGTTGCTGGTTGAATGTGCAGTTTGCAAGTGCGAGTCAAAATATTGCTTTGGCACCACAGCGAATAAACAGCAATAGCAAAGCCAATAAATTCCATGTCAACCTTGCACAAAGTGAGGCGCCACAGCAAGTTAATCTGTATTGTAAAAAAGCCAATCAAGCGGCGGTATTACTGTCGAGCATGTCGATTCCAGCCAATACAATTGCTTTAGCACCCGCAGTTGAAATTGGTAAAGAAGCAGAATACTCAGCGCTCAGAGCGATAGAGCTACCTCAACTCGAGCAGGTCTTGCTTGATAATAAAGATAAGCCTGTTGTAAATCTTTCGCCTGAATCTAAGCTGTTGTTTGATTCATACCGAGGTTTTAAAGATCAGCTTTCTTCAGATGCTCAGAATGAAATGGTACGTTATACCCAGCAGCAAATTAAGCTGTATCGTTTAAATCGCTGGATCAATGTGTATCGTTCAGATTTAGATCATTTAAATGCTGATGCAGTAACGGCATTTCAGGCCTTTTTGGAAAAGCTAGCGCTTAAAGGTGATTTGAACTTTGCTTCGAGTACCAATTTAATGAACCGTACCAACTGCCTAAAAGCTGAAACTTTGGCCAATGGACAACTCAATGCATTTATCAGTGGTTCTACGGGTTGTGTTGGTAATGATTCAGAAAAGTGGGTCTACGATGCCTTGGGTAAAATTCATAACAAGCAATATATCGATCAATGTTTAACGACCACCGCAGGCAATGTGATTAATCTTATGCCTTGTAGTGGCGTGAGTAGTCAGGTTTGGGAAATTGATACGACTGCACAAGCGATTAAGCAGTCAAATCAGTGCTTTGATTTAGAGGGTGGTTATTTAACCAATAACCGTGCACGCTTAATTCGCTATCGTTGTACCAGCGGTGCGAATCAAAAATGGACAATTCCTGTAGCAAATAACAGTTTGATCCTTGCAGGTTTGTCTGCCAAGAATTTACCCGTTGCGAGCAAGATTTTGGCTGTTGCCCCTTAATATTTTTATTTGTGTGTCATAAATGAATGGTATGAAGCTCTTCGGAGCTTCATATTTTTTTATCCAGAATATATTTGTTATAAAGTTTAAAAAATAATAAAAGTGCACTTTTAAAATTTATCATTTTTCGTCATGATAAGGCTATAAAAAGAGAAACTTGACACATAATTGGATAAAAAGATGTTATCAAACACAATTTATTTATGGGAGCCTGAAATTTTTACAGGTAAAGTTCCCGCAGAAGATGATTCATATCAAGTTGCTTTTGAGTTGCATCAGCAATATCGTAATATCTCTAGTCATGGCAGAACTTTGCAGGCGTGGTTAGAGTTATTTAGCAACAAGATTGGTGATCCACAATATCAATCCTATTTTTCTGAACAGACCCTACAGTGGGTGCAAGAAATTAAGAATAAATTTGCTCAGGGCATATGTGCCAGTATCCAGTTGGAAACTTGGGCAAGTGAAGCGCAAAATGATGCGGTATATCGGGTTTTCTATGAGGCGGTTCATGAAACAGGGATAGGCTTCTATGAGCCGAATTATAATGTATGGGCTACAGGAGAGTTGCAATCTCCTGAAAATGCGGTTTCCCATATGCTGCAACCTTATTTATTGGAGCCTTTGCATACTCAGCAGATCGAAGCTTTGGTTGAACCTGAGCCTGTTAAGGTTGCAGGTGAGTTACCAGCCCCACAGAATATGCCTGAGGCTGAGCAATTGATCAGTCAGTGGTTTGAACAACAATTCTATACCCAGCAGTTAAGTCTTAATGTGTTTAATGTTGCTCATGACTTTATTTCAAATTGGGGGAATATTGGTCGTCCTGAATTGGCTTTGGATACAGGCTATCGCTGTTTTTTATTGACGCAAAAACAACTGGGTGTTTTTTATCAGTTAAAAATGGTGCTAAGAAAATTAACAGTTAGTCCAATGCTATCTTTTGCGATGGACTTGACCGACCGCTTTATTCCTCAGCAGTTGCAAGAACAGTTATCAGAGCGTTTGATTTTTAGGCTGCGCTCTATGGATGTACATAAGAATACAGGGCAGAAGTATCACGCAGAACCGTGTTTTGCCTTAACAGGTCGATGGGATACACAGGCTGATATTCAGAATTTCTTTAAAAATCTGGATGATTATATCAATTTTATCTTTTCTAATTTGGGACAAAGCCGATTAGAGGTGTTGCAGGCCTGGGCGTATGGGGATATGCCTGAAGGAATTAAAATTGATCTGGATTTTCGTTTTGAATTAATGATGCTGGCCTTGAGCCAAGATGAACTATATTTGCAAGAGCGTTATCAGTATCATAAAACTGTGCTGACACAGAATCATGCACGTGCCAGTGATTTAGGTTTACTTGAAGAAAGTCATAACTTTTGTCAGAAGTTAGTCAGGATCGTGACAGAAGCGGGAACAGGGATGCAGCCTTACATCAAAAATTAAACATAATAAAAAAGCCCGAATATTCGGGCTTTTTTATATGCATCAAATTAGTTAGCTAATGCTTTAACTTGAGCGTTCAAGCGGCTCTTATGACGAGCAGCTTTATTTTTGTGGATAATGCCTTTATCAGCCATACGGTCGATAACTGGAACAGCAGTTTTATAAGCTTCTGTAGCAGTAGCATAATCACCAGCAGCGATCGCATTTACAGTACGTTTGATATAAGTACGAACCATAGAACGTAAGCTTGCGTTGTGTTTACGTGCTTTAACGTTTTGACGAGCACGTTTTTTAGCTTGAGCAGAGTTTGCCACTCGTGCACTCCTTGAAAATAAGTTGGTCTGGGCGGGCTGAAGTTAAAACCAATAAACATTAGCAACATTCACCAGCCCGTAAACAAGTGCCATATTTTGAGGAAACTAAGCCGCGAAGTCAAGTCTTGTGATACTTTTAAGTAGATTTAACAGGTGAAAAACGTGCAAGAAAACGTTACATTAGCCTTAGTCATTGATTGGAACAAATAAAAATGAAAATAGGTGATAAAAAGGCAATTGTTATTGGCGCAACAGGCTTGGTTGGTCAAGCCCTTGTAGATGCGTTGCAGCAAGCAGGTGATTTTAGTTCAATTACAGTGGTGGTTAGAAAAAGTTCAGAAATATTAAAATCTTATAGCAAAGTAACACAGCTGATATTAGAAGACTTTCTGCTATTGAATGATGAGGATGTAAGTCCCTATACCCATGCATTCAGTTGTTTGGGAAGTACGATCAAACAAGCAGGATCTAAAGATGCTTTTTATGCGATTGACTATGAAATCAATGCCCATTTTGCAGATTTAGTTCAGGATAAAAATATTCATTTATTGGTGGTGAGTGCATTGGGAGCGAATGCTAATTCGCCAGTTTTTTATAATAAAGTCAAAGGCGAATTGGAAAACTACCTAAAAAACCTGTCAATTTATAAGCTATCAATTTTCCAACCCTCACTGTTAATTGGTAAGCGTAGTGATATTCGCTTGCTTGAGGACTTGGCGCAGACCGCATTTAAGCTGGTCGAAAAAGCATGGACCAGACCGTTTAAATTTAAACCTGTTACTGCTGAGCAATTGGCGCATACTATGTTGATTGCAGCACAAACTCAAACTGCAGCATTCAAATACTATGATAATTTAAGCATACAACAAACTAGATAAAGGAGCATTTCAGTGACCGCAATCCCTTTCGTAACATGTGATTTGTTAGATGATAATCCTGAAAAAAAGTTACAAGTCGTAACACCATCTCTAGATGGTAAATTCTTTAAAAGTTATGGTGCCCGTAAGACATTTGGTGGACAAGCCGTGACCGTTAAGTGTTTTGAAGACAATTCACGTGTAAAAGAATTATTGGCAACCGATGGTACGGGTAAAGTGTTGGTGGTTGATGGTGGTGCTTCGATGCGTTGTGCGCTCATGGGGGATTTGATTGCTGAGTCAGCGGTTAAGCATCACTGGAATGGTGTCGTGATTTATGGTTGTGTCCGTGATGTTGATGCGATTGCAGAACTCGATTTAGGCGTACATGCATTGGCTGCCATTCCACAAAAAAGTAATCGTAAAGGCATAGGTGAAGTGGACATCACATTGTATTTTGGTGGTGTGACAATCAACTCTGGCGATTATATCTATGCAGATAATAATGGCATTGTGATTGCAGAAGAAAAATTAGTCGACTGCTAAAAGGATAATATTATGTTGAAAATGGTGAGCCATCAATTCAAGGTTTTACAATCTGTATGTGCAACTGTAATTGAAGGTGGAAGAGGTGTTTCTGGTACACCATTTCCAAATCAGCCTGCAAAAGCACTTAAGCTCTACGAGTTTGAAGGTTCTCCATTTTGCCGCCGTGTTCGTGAAGTAATGACTTTATTGAATCTGGATGTAGAGATTTATCCCTGCCCAAAAGGGGGGCAGAAATATCGTCAGATTGTCAAAGCAACTGGTGGTAAAAAACAGTTTCCATTTCTGATAGATGAAAATACGGGTGATCAGTTATATGAGTCACAGCAAATTATTCATCATCTGTTTAAACATTATGGCAAAACAGGACAAACACCAAAGAAGTTTAGTCATTATCCAAAGCTCCCCTATGTATCTGCTTTAGCTTCCGCTGCCAATGCTGCGCGTGGAGTATGGATTAATCCGCAGATTGTTGACCGACCAGCGCCAGCACAGTTACTGGAGCTGTGGAGTTTTGAGGCAAGCCCTTATACACGGCTGGTTCGTGAAGTACTGACTGAGTTCGAACTGCCTTATCTTCTGCATAATGTTGCTAAAGAGCGTTGGCAGGATATGGGGCCAGCAATTTTGCGTTTGAAGCCTGGAAAATATATTCCACTGCCCAATGGTAAACGTGAAAAAATTGTTGAAGTAATGGGGCGAGATATTCAGGTCCCATATTTGGTTGATCCGAACACAGGCGTGAAAATGTTTGAGTCGGCTAAAATTGTGGAATACCTCAAGCAGCAGTACGGGCAATAAAATGAAGGCAGAGAAGGCATCTTTTGGAAGATACTTTTTTATGTGAGATGAAGTGATTGCTTCCATCGAAGATTTAGCGGTTTAATAGACCCGAAAATAGTTATGTGATCATCCACCATGTTGAGTCAATTCACCAATCTCTTTAAAAGTTCCAAAGAAACACCTGAGCAATTATTTTTAAAAGAACATGCTTTGGTGTTTGATGCTGAGCAAGGCGCCATTCTGAATGGTGTAGTGTTGAATGGGTTGAGCGTTCGTCTGGAATATTTTTCTAATCGAAAATTAGACCGATTTGATGATCTGGAGAAGTTATTTCGGATTACACCGCAAATTAATGAAAAGATTGATTTGGAATTGCATTCGCAACGTTTTGTTGAGCGATTGGGCAACACTGAGAAAAATCTAAAGGAATTGAAGCAAGCGATTAACGTGTTAAACGATTATTATGTGAAGTTTAAGCGGGCGAGATGAATGCAGCTACTGTGTAAGTCAAAGATGTGCTCTAAATAAAAAAGCTGAATCAAATGATTCAGCCTTTTTATGGGTAGGTGAACAATTATTTTTCAATAATCGCTGTTACACCTTGACCACCAGCAGCACAGATCGAAACGAGAATACGACCTGAACCTTTTTCATTTAAGATTTTCGCAGCAGTTGCAATGATACGACCGCCTGTAGCAGCAAATGGGTGACCCGCAGCTAAAGAAGAACCTTTAATGTTTAACTTACTACGATCAATTGAACCTAAAGGTGCATCTAAACCTAAACGCTCTTTACAGAATTTCTCATCTTCCCAAGCTATCAATGTAGAAAGCACTTGTGATGCAAATGCTTCGTGGATTTCATAGTAGTCGAAATCTTGAAGTTTAAGGCCAGCGCGCTCAAGCATACGTGGAACTGCATAAGCAGGTGCCATCAATAAGCCTTCTTTCTTGCCAACGAAATCAACTGCTGCAGTTTCCGAGAAAGTCAGATAAGCAAGTACTTCATGACCATTGGCTTTCGCCCATTCTTCAGACGCTAAAAGTACACAAGACGCACCATCAGTTAATGGTGTTGAGTAGCCGCAGTCATGGTTGCAGCTTCGCCTTTACCAAAGACTGGTTTTAATTTTGCTAATTTTTCAGCTGTAGAGTCTGCACGTAAGTTGTTGTCACGGCTTAAACCCAAGAATGGTGTGATTAAGTCATCGAAGAAACCTTCTTCATATGCTTTTGCCATTTTTTGGTGAGAAGAAGCAGCTAGAATATCTTGCTCTTCACGTGGAATACCCCACTCAAGCGCAGTAATTGCTTGATGGTCACCCATCGATAAACCTGTACGTGGTTCACCATTTTTAGGTGCATCCATAAGATCTTTCACATTGATTTTCGCTAAAGCTTTTAAACGGTCTTTACCTGTTTTCGCAATGTTAAGTTCAAGTAGGGCTTTACGTAAGCCATCACCGAAAGCAATTGGCGCATCAGAAGTGGTATCAACACCACCTGCGATACCCACTTCGATTTGACCTAAAGCAATTTTGTTTGCGACAAGGAATGCTGCCTGTAAACCCGTACCACATGCTTGTTGAATGTCATATGCAGGGGTTTCTGGCGCAAGTTGAGTATTTAATACACACTCTCGTGTCATGTTGAAATCACGGCTGTGCTTTAATACAGCACCAGCAACCACTTCGCCTAGGCGTTGGCCTTGTAGGTTGAAGCGCTCAACCAAACCGTTTAACGCAGCTGTAAACATATCGATGTTGGAAGCTGTGAAATAAGCGCCGTTAGAGCGAGCGAAAGGAATACGGTTGCCGCCGATAATGGCAACTCGGCGCACAGTGTTTTGGCTCATGGTTTTATCCTGTTGAACAGAAGGTTTGGTTGTTTTAGCTGCAACTGCTTTCGTTGTTGTCGAAGAAGCAGTGCTTTTTGTCGTAGCTGCACTACGCGCGGTAGAGCGAGCACGCGTTGTTTTTGGTGTCGTCGTTGCGGCTTTTGGAGTTGTGCTTGCAGTTTTACGTGAAGTTGAAGCTGCTTTTGATGTATTTGACACAGTCTCTTGAGCTGAAGTCTCGACTGCTGGATTTTCTTGAGTTGTTTTGCTCATAAGGCTTTTCCAAGCATAATTGCGATATTCTTGCTACAAACATACCATATTTCCAATACTGCTGTATTGACTAGAATGACGCTTGAGACCACATTCAGGTCAAGACATCCAGACATGAACTCAAGTATGATTTGCGATGAGTCAATCAGACATTGATTTCATGCCATATCCCAACATGATTCATGTGTTTGTAACAAATTCATTTGTATGAGAGATAATAACCATGACTGATCAGTACCAAGCATTTACACAATCACCATTAGGTAAGTTTGTCGTAAAAAATCTAGGTTTACCATCGCCAGTTGCGCTAGATCGTTTTGAAAGTGCTCAACCAGTTGTAAATGGTGCAGTATTGCTTGGCGCAGCACCATCAAGCACGATTTCTGCTGCGATTGCTCAGGTTTTGAGTAATATTCATGTCGATAGCTATGTCGGTAATAATGTTGAATTACAACAAACAGCTGCGAAAGTAGGCTTAAACCTTCGTCCACTGAATTCAGATGATAAAGAGTCTAAATTTAAAGCGGTTGTATTTGATGCTTCTGGTATTCAAGATTCAGAGCAGTTAAAAGCGTTATACGATTTCTTCAATCCTATTGCTCGTCAGATTTCAAGTTCAGGACGTGTGATCGTGATTGGTACCACACCAGAAACTGCAAAAACAGTCAAACAGGCGATTGCACAACGTGCGCTAGAAGGTTTTATCAAGTCTGTTGGTAAAGAGTTCAAAAAGGGGATTACTGCACAAGTGGTCTATGTCGATCAAGGTGCGGAAGCAAACCTTGAATCAACTTTACGTTTCTTGATTTCACCACGTTCAGCTTATGTTTCTGGTCAAGTGATTCGTGTTTCTAAAGCAGATGTGGTTGATTTGGACTGGGCAAAACCACTTGCAGGTAAAACTGCATTAGTGACTGGCGCGAGCCGTGGTATTGGTGAAGCGATTGCACATGTTTTGGCACGTGATGGTGCACATGTGATTTGCTTAGATGTACCACAACAACAAGCAGATCTTGAGCGTGTTGCGGGTTCAATTGGTGGTTCAGTATTGGCAATCGACATTACTGCTGCTGATGCAGGTGAAAAAATCAAAACTGCTGCTGCAAAACAAGGCGGTTTAGATGTAATCGTGCATAATGCGGGGATTACTCGTGACAAGACTTTGGCAAACATGAAACCAGAGCTTTGGGATCTTGTAATTAACATTAACTTGTCTGCCATTGAGCGTGTTAACGATTACTTACTTTCTCATGATGGTTTAAATGCAAATGGCCGTATCGTTTGTGTATCATCAATCAGTGGTATCGCGGGTAACCTTGGTCAAACCAACTATGCTGTGTCTAAGGCGGGTGTGATTGGTTTGGTGAAATTTACTGCACCGACATTAAAGAATGGAATTACCATCAATGCAGTTGCGCCAGGTTTCATTGAAACGCAAATGACTGCTGCGATTCCATTCGCGATTCGTGAAGCGGGTCGTCGTATGAACTCAATGAACCAAGGTGGTTTACCTGTAGATGTCGCTGAAGCGATTGCTTGGTATGCATCAACAGGTTCAACAGGCGTGACGGGTAACGTTGTTCGTGTCTGCGGTCAAAGCTTGTTAGGTGCTTAAGAACTTCAAGCTATAAAATCTCCCCTAACCCCTCTTTAAAAAGAGGGGAATTCCTAAAAATTAAAACCTGTATAATTTGTGGAAGCTCCCTCCTTTATGAAAGGAGGGTTGGGGAGGATTCCTAAAATATAAAAGGTTTATTATGAATACACGTCATTTTAGTCAACTGCCAAAACCTTATTTAGCTTATCCAAAAGTCATTCAAGGTCTGATTTTCAAAAAGCCAAAGGGTGAAAAAGTATTACCACAAGTTGAATATGTGGTGGATACACTTAAGATTGATAGCAAACATTTAGAAAGCTATAACGAGATTTGTGGTTTTAAAAATGATGGTTTCGTGCCTGCGATTTATTTAGCAGTTTTATCGCAAAGCCTGCAAATGCATATGATGACCAGCGAAGCATTTCCATTCCCAATCTTGGGCTTGGTGCATATTCGTAACCAGATCAAGCAAACTCGCAAAATTGCTGTAAATGAGCAAATTACGCTGTCTTGTAAGTTTGGTGAGTTAAAACCACACGACAAAGGCTTACAGTTTGATTTCATCACCACTGCCAAAGTGGGTAGTGAAGTGGTGATGGAAAGTTTAACCACTTATTTATCTCGCCAAAAAACTGAGAATAAAGCGACTGAAAAAGCCAAAGAGTCTCAAGAGCCAGCTTATCAACCACAGGCAGAATGGAATATTTCTGAAAATACCGGCCGTCGTTATGCCGTGATTTCAGGGGATTTTAACTTGATTCATATCCATGCCGTAACTGCAAAGGCATTTGGCTTTAAACAGGCGATTGCACACGGGATGTGGAGCAAGGCTAAAGCTTTGGCGAGTATTGAGCTTCCAGCAGCGTATGAAGCAGATGTCTGGTTCAAATTGCCAATGTATTTACCTTCAACGGTAGAGTTTCTAACTGCGACTGAGCCAAAACAAACAGATTTCCTGATTCGTAATGTGAAATCTAAAAAGCCACATGTTGCAGGTACAGTAAAAGCCCTTTAATACCATCATGTCGTGCAAATGATCCCTGTTGTTCGCAACAGGGAGATTATAAAAACATAAATATCATAAGGAATTGAGCCGTGATTAAAGAAATTCTATTTGCCGATACGCAGCATTATCATGGCAGTGTTGATGAACGCTTTATTGATTTAGCAAGCCAATTTAGTCGCTTGCAAGATGCGCGTAGCCAGCAAGGTGGGGCGGCATTGGTGGTGTATTTCCAAGGTCAAAAAGTGGTTGATATTTTCACGGGTAAGAAATCTCAACAAGAAGATTGGCAATCCGATACTTTAGCGATGTGCTACTCAACTGGTAAAGGTATTCTGGCAACACTTGCACATATATTGGTCAGTGAAGGTGTGTTGGATTATGAGCAGCCGATTGCCTATTACTGGCCTGAGTTTGCTCAGAATGGCAAAGCCAATATTACGCTACGTCATGTCCTGTCACATCAAAGTGGTCTATTTGATATTCGCAATACCATTGAAACTGCAACAGAGATGCTGGACTGGTCGCATATGCTGGAGGTTATGGCCGCAGCGACACCACGTTTTGCAGCAGGGCAAAGTTTTGCTTATCAGCCTTTAACTTATGGTTGGATTTTAGGTGGTGTGATTGAGAAGGCAGCCAAACAACCCTTAAGTTGGCTCATGCAGCGTTATCTTGTACAACCTCTTGAGCTGGATGGCGCGTATTTTGGTATACCAACTTCAGAATTGGGTCGGGTGGCACGTTTATTGGAAAGGCCAAAAGCACCATCAACAAGTGCGCCACAAAGCAAGAAAAATAATGCTCCACGTAAAGCATCTTTATCAGAAAGATTATTGGAGCTTTCAGGTCAAAATCCACAAGATTTTCAGGATGCCATGATCCCTAAAGGGATGCGCAATTTTAGCTTCTATAGTGATGAAGGATTGCAAGCGGTCATTCCTGCGGCCAATGGTGTATTTACGGCGGATAGTTTGGCAAAAGTCTATGCCATGCTGGCCAATCAAGGACAATGGCAAGGGCAGCAACTGATTCGTCCAGAGGTATTTAAGCAACTTAGTACGGTGCAAAGTAAAGCGCGTGATCGCGTGATGCCGATTCCAATGCATTGGCGTTTGGGATACCACCGTATTTTAACGATGGGCAAACGTGCGCCACATGGCTTTGGGCATGTGGGCTTTAATGGTTCAGGTGCGTGGTGTGATGTTGATCGTGAACTGAGTTTTGCTTATACGCATAATTTTAATGTCACCTCGGCAACAGGGGATTATCGTCTATGGGGCTTGAGCCAAGAAACCCTACGATGTGCAGATGAAATTCTAACAGGGCGAAAGGGCTGGTTCTAATTGGACTTTGCTTGATAGGGCGGAATATGATAAATCACGGCATCATATTTCTTTTCGGTTTTATGTGCAGCAACTGTTCCACCTAAAAATTCAGCCAGTTTTCGACTTGGCTGATTTTCGGTTGCAACTGGATATAAGAAATATTCGGCAGAGAGATGTAATGAAGCCCATTGAAATACTTCAAACAAGGCTTCTTTAGCAAAACCTTGATGATGACTATCTTCCCGAATCCATAATCCCAGTTCGGGTGTTGAGGTCTGCATTCGATGAACCCCAATGAGACCAATAAAACGTTGATCTTGTTTGCTGCGTAAAACAAAATGTCGGTCGGTATTCTTTGTTTCTTTGACTAGCCATTCTTGACCAATTTTTTCTTGCGTTGCGAAATTTCGAGCGGGTTCGCATGCCATATAACGGGTTAATGTTGTTGTCACACAAGGATAGATATCAACAAGATCGTCCATTTGAAATACAAATAAATCGAGTCTTCGGCTTTGTAATAATGGTCGTTTCATTGTTTACTCATTCTGCTTTTTTAAATAGTTCTGCTTGAATAATGGCTTCGGTATGGCGTTTAAAATCAGTTTCATTTAAACCGATTAAGCCTAATTTATAAATACCTTCTAAGCCACAAACAAAAGCGATGAGTCTCCATGCAATATCATGGTGATTGGTGTCAAAATGAAATTCGCCGTGTGCTTGGCCATCTTCAATGATTTGAACAATAGAACGGTGCCAGTCTTGCATGGCAATGTTATAAGCCAGTTTGATTTCCTGATCTTGGTCGATTAAAACCTCTGCTTCATTCCAAAGGCGTAAATAGGGCTGGATTTGTTCAATATTTTCACAGCCAAGCAAGAGGGAAAGACGTTGTAGATAATTGGCAGTCGTCACCTGATTTTCAATTTCGTCCAATTGCTGCATCAGTTTAACAAAAGCTTCGGCTTTGAGCTGTGAGCTAGAGGCGAAGTGATGATGAACTTGCCCAGTCGAAGTTTGGGCTTCAGTGGCGATACGGCGAACCGTCATTGCAGAAAATCCTTCGTTTAAGGCAACTTGCATGGCGGCCTGCAAAATCATGTCACGACGCTGTTCGCGGTTTAAATAAGCCATTCTTTCTCTAATACCTATTGCATATACAAATCAGAAACAAACTCACTTAAATCCAAAAGTTGGACAAGTGTTCAATTTTGGTTATAATAGCGCCAATTTGAACAGTTGTCCAATTTAGAGGCATTTATGTCACGCAAGTGGTTAATTCTTGCAATTGTTGTATTGATCTATATTCCTGTCGCGATTGATGCAACCATCCTACATGTAGCGACGCCCACTTTAAGCGAGTCGCTTTCTTCCTCAGCCAACGAGCTGTTATGGATTATTGATATTTATTCACTGGTCATGGCAGGGCTGATTTTGCCGATGGGTGCCTTGGGTGATCGTATCGGTTATAAACGATTGATGATCATTGGTGCCTTTTTATTTGGTCTTGCTTCATTGGCAGCCGCATTTTCACCAACGGCATTGGCATTGATTGCTTCACGTGCTTTATTGGCCGTGGGCGGGGCAATGATTCTGCCTGCAACCTTATCGGCAGTTCGTAATACCTTTCTGGATGAAAAACAACGGAACTTTGCTTTAGGGATCTGGGCAACAGTCGGTGGTGGTGGTGCAGCTTTTGGTCCACTGCTCGGTGGTTTTTTGCTTGAGCATTTCCATTGGGGTTCAGTCTTCCTGATCAATGTGCCTATCATGATCACCGTGGTGGTATTGGCTGCATTTTTGATTCCAAAACAAACAGGTCAGCCAAAGCAAAACTTGAATTTATTGCAGGCGCTCGTTTTGGTGATCGCCATCTTGAGTATGATCTATGCAGTGAAATCGGTGATGCATGGTTTTAGCGTGTGGTCGGTTCTGATCTTTGCCGTCGGTTTTAGTTTGTTGGTTGGCTTTATTCGTCAGCAGTTGACCTCGAAATCACCAATGATTGATATTCAATTGTTTAGACATCCCGTTATTGCGACTGGCGTGATTATGGCGATTGTGTCAATGATGGCTTTGGTGGGATTTGAATTGCTGGTTTCGCAAGAACTGCAATTTGTGTATCAGCTTTCGCCATTGGCCGCTGGGGCATTTATTTTACCGTTCATGATTGCGATTAGTTTAGGTGGTCCAATTGCCAGTCTGTTGGTGAACCGTTTTGGTCTACGTTCTGTTGCTTCATTGGGTATGCTGATGAGTGCGATGAGTCTGTGGGGCTTGGCCAATACAAACTTTATGCAAGCACAAATCCACGCATGGGCATGGATGGTGTTATTAGGCTTGAGTGTGGAGATTGCTTTACTTTCTTCAACCTCTGCAATTATGTCTTCCGTTCCACCGAGCAAAGCAACGGCTGCGGGTGCGATTGAAGGAATGGCATACGAGCTAGGTGCAGGTTTGGGGATCGCATTTTTCGGTCTGATGTTGTCATGGTTCTATGCCAACTCGATTGTAATACCAAGCGATGTACCGAATAACATGCTGCAGCAGGCGAGTAGTTCAATTGGAGAGGCGATTCAAGCGGCGAAACAATTACAGCCAACAATTGCTGAACATTTGATTCAGGCAGCGAAACAGGCCTTTAGCCAATCGCATCGATCCGTATTGAATGTGGCTGCGTTATTGTTCTTGATTCTGTCGATTTTTATTTGGTTTGCTTTGCCAAAAAGAGTCACTGTGGTCGAGGAGTAAGCATTAACCCTGATCTAAATTGAGTTTAGGTCAGGGTGTTTTTTTAAGGAAGATTTAGCTCAAATTGACGTAATATTTTACACAGCTGAATCATTGGTAAGCCCATTAAGGTGGTTTGATCATCACCCATCATTTTCTCAAATAGACTAATCCCTAAACTTTCACATTTAAAACTACCCGCACAATGTAAGGGCAGATCAAGTTCAATATAGCGCTCGATTTCCGGCAATGTCAGTTGACGAAATTTGACTTGGTAATGTTCAACCAATGTGGTTTCAAAGCCAGATTGCAGATGTTGGACGCTCAGCGCAGTACTAAAAATTACGGTTCGACCTGAATTTTCCTGTAATTGCTGAATTGCATTTTCAACGCTTAAGGGTTTACCAATAAAATCATACGGGGCATGTTCACGCCAAGCCACTTGATCCGAGCCAATGATAATCGCATCGGGATGTTGTTCTGCGACGACACGGGCTTTCTCAAAAGCGAGTCGTTTTGCCAAATCATCGGCATGCAATTCACCTGCTGCTGACTCATCAATATCTGGTGAAATACAACGATAATCAAGCTTTAACCGATCCATCAGATCTTTACGGGTTTGGCTGCTAGATGCCAGAATCAGTTCACGTTGATGCATCAGACTGCGTATTCCACCAGAATATTCAATGGAACATAATGCAAAACGGCATTGTGGCAAGCATTCAACTTAATCGGTGGTGCTTGTCCTGCTTGATAGGCTTCGACCCAACGGGTAACACAGATACACCAGAAATCACCGGGTTTAAGTCCAGGAAAGCCAACTTCGGGTAAAGGCGTGATCAAGTCATTGCCGACTTTTTGTGAGAAATTTAAAAACTCAGACGTCATTTGTGCACACATGGTATGCTGACCTAGATCAGTGACCGCCGTATGGCAAAAACCATTACGAAAATACCCTGTAATCGGATCATAACAACAGCTGGCTAAAGGTTCACCAAGGACGTTTAAACGATTAATTTTAGGATCTGGATGAATAGACATAATAATATAAAACTTTAGTGATCCTGATTATCATAATCAAAACTGAAGCTTTCGGCAGCTTTTCTGCAAAAAAACTCACCTTTATTTCAGAGAATCATTTAAAATTACGCCGTTTTTAAAATCAATTAGAGAGCCATCCATGAATTTTCAGCGCATGACTGATCTTGATTTAGCAGGTAAACGTGTTCTTATTCGTGAAGACTTAAACGTTCCTGTAAAAAATGGGGAAATTACCAGTGATGCACGTTTACGTGCTGCATTGCCAACCATTAAAGCGGCTTTAGAAAAAGGCGCGGCAGTGATGGTATTTTCTCATTTGGGTCGTCCTGTAGAAGGTGAGCCAAAACCAGAACAATCGCTTGCTCCAGTCGCTGCTTATTTAAGCAAAGCCTTAGGTCAAGACGTAAAATTATTCACAGATTATTTAGATGGTGTTGAAGTCGCTGCGGGTCAAGTGGTGTTACTTGAAAACGTTCGCTTCAACCATGGCGAAAAGAAAAATAACCAAGAGCTTGCAAAAAAATATGCAGCTTTATGTGATGTATTTGTGATGGATGCATTTGGTACGGCGCATCGTGCAGAAGCTTCAACAGAAGGTGCTGCACGTTTTGCACCAATCGCCGCTGCGGGTCCTTTATTGGCAGCTGAGTTAGATGCGCTTGGTCGTGCAATGCAAACCCCAGAAAAACCAATGGTGGCGATTGTTGCGGGTTCTAAAGTATCAACCAAACTTGATGTCTTAAACTCATTGTCTAGCATCTGCGATCAAATTATTGTGGGTGGTGGTATTGCCAATACCTTCCTTGCAGCAGCAGGCTATAACGTTGGTAAATCACTGTATGAAGCTGATTTGGTTGAGACTGCAAAACAAATCGCTGCAAAAGTGAGTGTTCCATTACCAACGGATGTTGTGGTTGCAGATGCAAGCCAAATCAACTTTGAAGACTTCTTGGGTTCATTGGCGAACGCACAAGCGGTTGTAAAAAATGTTGCGGATGTTACAGACACAGACATGATCTTGGATGTAGGTCCTGAAACGGCTAAAGCATTTGCAAACATTTTAAAAACATCAAAAACCATTCTTTGGAATGGTCCTGTCGGTGTGTTTGAAGTGGATCAGTTTGGTGAAGGAACTAAAGCGCTTTCACTGGCAATTGCTGAGTCTGCTGGTTTCTCGATTGCAGGTGGTGGTGATACGCTTGCTGCGATTGATAAATACCAAGTTGCTGATCAAATTGGTTATATCTCAACAGGTGGTGGTGCATTCTTGGAGTTCGTAGAAGGCAAAACTTTACCTGCTGTTGCAGTATTGCTTGAGCGTGCATAATCAGGTTGCAATGAACTGATTCATCAGTAGATCATTCAAAAAGAGCCGATGTCCATCGGCTCTTTTTACTTTTGTACAACGATGCCGTCATGAAAATGTCATATATCTGAAATATGATTGTCACAACTTAACCAAGTAACTGTGGAAAGCCGTGATGAAATTCAAATTAACCCTTGCCGCTTTAATCATTGCTCCAATCATGCTCAGTGCATGTGCAAAGAAAGAAGAAGCGAAAAACGCTGAACAGCAAGATCAGACAGCTGCTGCTGTATCAACACAGACGACCCCAGAGCAACAAGCTGCAATTGATGCGATTGATAAGCCGAATTTAGATGAACACAATACAGATGCTGTTGAACAAGAAGCAGCTTCAGAAGTCGCTGCGAGCGAAGCTCACTAAGTGACAGTGCAGAAAAAAGCCGATGTTTGAACATCGGCTTTTTTGTATTTATGAATTGGCTTTGCAATAGAACGTGAGCGTCGTTTGATAATCGTCATCTTTTGCTAAAGATGCATTTTTACCTGTAAGGGTACCAAGCACACCTGCTGCAGCTTCGACCATTCGACCTGTTTGTTCATCGACTACACCTTTTAACACCCCTTGATATGCAGTTTTTTCATCAACAACGACTGGGGCGGTATTGCGTGTACAGGTTTTTTGCGCTGCTGCAATCGCATTGTTTTTCGCGATTAGACTGGTTTTACCAATACCGGTCACTTCATATTGATTATTTTCTTTCTGAATCGCTAAGGTATTGGTTGGTGTTGAGGCACATGCCGTTAAACCAAGGGCTAAACCACCAAGTAAACTCATGATGACGGTTTTTTTCATGTTTTTTCTCAAGTTGCTGCTGAATGGTATTATTTGAACATAAAAACGCTGAGTGCTTTTGCAGATTATGTACAGTTTGTGCAGGGACTCTGTTAATTTTTTCAAATGAATGATGAGCTTAGCATTTATTAGATTGTCGATTTAACAGCAAGAATCAGGATATCCAGATTTTATAAGTACGAATAAGCGTAGTGGAAATCATTCAGGTTATGCTAATCTAGGGCCATCCTTGTGTTAGTTAGATTCATTTCAATGACGGACTCAATTATAGAGACAATTCATCAAAATATTCATCAACGTCAATCTATTGGGCAACTCATTGAGCCAGCGCCGAATACAGAACAACTCGAAAAAGCGGTGCAAGCAGCATTGACCGCGCCTGATCATCATCGCTTAAAACCCACCCGGTTTGTAATTATCACACCTGAGCAACGAGCTACTTTTGGCGAGCATTTGGCCAAAGCTTTAGCTGATTTGGGTGAAGCTGATCCAGCACAGCTCGATCGCGTTAAACAGCATCCATTTCGTGCACCATTATTGGTATTAGCTTTAACATCGATTCAGGATCATCCTAAAGTTCCACATTTTGAACAGATTTTAAGTTCAGGTGCAGCGATTCAAAACTTTTTGCTGTCTTTACAGGCGCAAGGTTTTGCAACAATGTGGCGTTCTGGTGCCGTCGTAGAGTCGAACTGGTTAAAGCAGCAATTGGGCTTAAAACAGCAGGATTTAATTTCAGGGATTATCTATATTGGCACAGCAGCGAAAGCGATTGCACCCCGTGCCGCGATTGATAGCCAAGATTTTATAAAAATATGGCAAGACAGCTAAGCTTTTTTAGCTATTTATTAAAGAAAAAAATTCGTTTCAGGATAAAAAATGTCAGAGTTAAATTTTAGCGATCTGGTTGAGCCAGTTGCCGTAGATCAGAAAACAGCATTGAGAATTACCGTCTTGGGCGGTGGCAGTTTTGGTACGGCGATGGCAAATTTAGCGACTAGAAATGGCTGCGATACCATGATCTGGATTCGTGATGCTGCTGTTGCCGAAGAAATTAATCAAACCCATATTAATAAACGCTATTTACCTGATTATCCATTAGAGGTGGGTTTGCGTGCGGTTGCTGATCTGGAACTTGCAGTACGTGATCGTGATATTATTCTGGTTGCGATCCCAAGTCATTCTTTTCGTGATGTCTTAAAACAGATTGCGCCGTTTATTAGCTCACAAGCAGTCGTTTCGTTGACCAAAGGGATTGAAGCAAAAACCTTTAGTTTTATGAGCGAAATTATTCGTGCCGAATTACCAGAAGTCCCTTATGGCGTACTATCTGGTCCAAACCTTGCCAAAGAAATCATGGCAGGTATGCCATCTGGCACGGTTATTGCCAGTGAATCGGAACTAGTACGTTATGCCGTGCAACATGCTTTGCATAGTGCCTTGTTCCGTGTATTTGGCAGTGATGATGTGCATGGCGTTGAATTGGGTGGCGCATTAAAAAATATCTATGCCGTTGCCATGGGCATGGGTGGTGCTTATAAGATTGGTGAAAATACCAAGAGCATGATTTTAACCCGTGCTTTGGCTGAAATGAGTCGTTTTGCGGTCAAGCAGGGTGCTAATCCATTGACGTTTTTAGGCTTGTCGGGTGTGGGTGATTTGTTCGCGACCTGTAATAGTCCATTAAGTCGTAACTATCAGATTGGTTTTGCGTTAGGCTCAGGGAAAACCCTAGACCAAGCGACCAAAGAGCTCGGTCAGACGGCTGAAGGGATTAATACCATTGTTCAGGTGCGAACCAAAGCCGAAGAACTGGATGTGTATATGCCGATTACCAATGCGCTATATGAAGTGATTTTTGAAGGCGCGCCACCAATGACCATTGCATTATCTTTGATGAAGAATGGTCATCGCAGTGATGTGGAATTTGTTTTGCCGCATCATGAAGTCTAATCAAAAAACTGTCATCAATCATGGTTATGCTATAGGAATAACAAATAAGGTCGTTTTATGCAGTTAACTTTAGTTCGTCACGGTGAAGCGTCTCCAGCTATTAATGGAAACGATATGCAACGCCCGCTCACGCCACGGGGGCATCAACAAGCTGAGCAAACAGGCCAGTTTTTAAAAGATATTATCCAGCCAGAAATTTTTGTGGTGAGTCCTTTATTGCGTGCTCAGGAAACTTTGGCGCATATCAAAGCATATTTTTACGGTATCCCAGTTTTAATTTGCGATAAGATTAAACCCGATGATGATGCTAAAGATGCGATTGAATGGTTATCCAAATTACCCTATGAGTCGATTGCAGTGGTGTGTCATATGAATGTTGTGGCACATATTGAAGAACAATTGACACATGAAGGCTTTAATCCATTTGCATTGGCAGAAGCTCGTATTTATGATCAAGCTGTGATCGCAAATGGTTTGTCGACGCAAAAGAATCGTTTTACACCAACATTATAATTTTTATATATCCGCAATAGGATAAGGGTACTGAACACCGATGCTGTATTTATGGATGCCCGAAACCAATGGAACATGGTATTGGTCGGCAGGGGAAAGTTGGTTGCAGGCACCGAGCCTTGAACAGTTGATTCAGGACTTGCAAGAGCATCATGGAAAAGAGGCTGTGGTTTATTTTCCAAGCCGCAATGCGCAATTATTACAACAACCGATGAGTAAAGTGCATTACAAACAATTGGGACAGGAGGGTGTTAAATACCTCTTGGAAGAATTTGTGACCTTGCCGATTGATCAAATGAAAGTGGTTCATCATTTTCAAAATGATCAGCTCAATATTCTGGGGGTTGCACAATCATCGATTGAAACTTGGCAACATGCACTCAGTCTTTTACCGATTCAGATTGCCGCATTTTTACCAGATTTTTTGATCGTAGCTGAGCCTGAACCGAATCAGGTGGTGCTGCTGAATCTATATGATCATTTATTGGTAAGAGAAAATACATGGTCTGGGAACTCGATTGATGATCTGGCGCTATATCTCGAGTTTCAGACAGCCGAAACCCAGTATAAATTTGCGAATTTAAATGCTGCTCAGTTAGAGAGCCTAGCGACTATATCTACTAAAGATCAACGCACTGAATTTAGCTATCAATTTGAGCCGTTGTTAAGACCTAAACAGCATCCGTTTAATGTTTTACCCAAAGCAAAAAATGCAGAAACGCAATGGTCAGGTTATTGGAAAGCTGCCGCAGCAGTGCTGTTGGCTGTAATTGTTGTACAGCTTGGCTATGATGCTTTGCGTTGGTCGAAGTTGAAAAAAGTGGCCGATCAAACCTCGGCTCAAGCGATTGAACAATATAAAGCTTGGTTTGGTGAAAGTGGTCGTGTGACTGAACAAAATCTGAAAAGCTCGTTTGAAGCACAACTGCGTATGAGCCAACTTGGTGATACGCAAGCGTTGTCACTCTTGAGCCGTGTTGGTCCAATCTTGATGCAAAAACAGATCGTAGCGCAACAAGTGAGTTATGATGCCTCGACCTTGGCTCTGTCGCTTAAAGCAAAATCTGCGGATGATTTACAAGGCTTAACACAGCAATTGAATCAACAAGGTTTTCAAGCTGAATTAGGCAATGTACAGGCAGATAGTGTCGGTGCAATTGGGGTGGTGAAAGTAAAATAATGAAAGCATTAACTCGATTACAGAACAGTTTCGATCAGAAAGTTGAAGCATTAAATGAATATCTACAAAGCTTATCTGCCCGTGAACGGGTGATGGTGATTGTCACCACCATTTTTGTGCTTGTGGCCGCCATTGGTTCATCTTTATGGCAAATGCATGTTTTGGCAGACAAGCAACAGAAACGTTTGAATGATCTAAAAGATATTACCGTGTGGATGCAGAGCAATGCAGCAACCATGAAGCCTGCCAATGAGCAAGGGTTAACGGCGGCAGATAAAATCCAGCGTACCGCACAACAACAAGGTCTGGCTGTTTCTTCACAACAAAATGGCGAGCAGATCCAGCTGGTTGCTGAACATCAGAACTATGCGGTATTGGCTAACTTTTTGATGCAATTGTCACAAGCAGGCATCAGTATTCAAAAAATGGATCTGGTCTCAAATAATAATCAGATTAAATTAACTGCAACAGTACAGTAAGCAATTAAAAACCCTATGTCAGGCATGGCGTTTTGGTACGCCTATGCCTATAATACGTTTACTTGAAAATCAGTAGACTGTGATTGGTATGTTATATTCATTGGCTCGCCCTTTGTTGTTTACTTTAGCGCCAGAGCGTGCACATGAACTTACACTTTCTATGCTAGATAAAGCGCATAAACTGGGCTTTATGCATCAGAAAGTTGCTGCAAAACCTGTGACATGTATGGGAATTGAGTTTCCAAACCCTGTCGGTCTTGCTGCTGGACTAGATAAAAATGGTGCACATATTGACGCTTTAGCGGCATTAGGTTTTGGTTTTATTGAAATTGGAACCATTACACCGCGTCCACAGGTAGGTAACCCTCAACCGCGTTTATTCCGTATCCCACAAGCAAAAGCGATTATTAACCGTATGGGCTTTAATAATGATGGGGTTGATAAGTTAATTGAGAATGTCAAAGCGTCGAAATTTAAAGGTGTTTTGGGCATCAATATTGGCAAAAATGCGGATACACCTGTTGAAGATGCAGTATCCGACTATCTGATTTGCTTAGAAAAAGTTTATAATTACGCGTCGTATATTACGGTGAATATTTCATCACCAAATACCAAGAATTTACGTAGTTTACAAAGTGGTGATGCGCTCACAGAATTGTTGCACACTTTAAAATATCGCCAGCTCGAACTGGCAGATCAATATAATCATTATGTTCCTCTCGTCCTTAAAGTTGCACCAGATTTAACTCCTGAAGATATTCAATTTATTGCAGCACAATTATTGCAATTCAAAATTGATGGTTTGATTGTGACCAATACCACCTTAGGTCGTGAAGGTGTGGAAAACTTGCCAAATGGCAATGAGGCAGGTGGTTTGTCTGGCGCCCCAGTTTTTGAAAAGAGTACCGAGTGCTTACGTCAATTTGCTGAAGTATTGGCAGGACAAATCCCATTGATTGGCGTTGGTGGCATTTTAGCTGGACAACAGGCTGTCGCGAAACAACAAGCAGGTGCGCGTCTGGTACAAGTTTATAGCGGACTGATTTATACAGGCCCAACACTGGTCAAAGACTGTATTGATGCGATGACAGTGTGAAATGAATACACTTGATATCATTATTCTGGTCATCTTGCTCATTGGAGGGCTGAACGGTTTGCGTCAAGGATTTATAAAAGCCTTTGCGAACTTGATCGGATGGATATTCGCATTGATCGTTGGGGCAAAGTACGCCGTTGTATTGGCACCTGCGATGAGCAGTTTAAGCCAAGATCCTGTTGTACAGAAAATTGCGGCTTTTGCCTTTATTGTATTGATCATTGTGGTCTGTACATGGATTGTGTCTGCCTTACTGAATGGCCTCTTGAAAAGTTTGAAATTGGGCCCATTAAATCGTTTAGCAGGTGGTGCTTTTGGTTCGTTAAAAGGACTTTTAATTGTCCTCATTGCAATGCAAGGTTTAGGACCTTGGGTTGAGAGCTCGCCGCACTGGAAACAGTCTAAATTTGTACAGATTCTATTACCTTATGCGCCTTTGGCAACTGAATTGTCCAAAGATGCAGCAAATCAAGCTTTAAATCAAATGACATCTGAGGGGGCGTTATTACATCGCCCTTCGAAAGAAATGGACGAATCAGAACGAGCTTCAGTCAATGAACGTTCTGATCATTCGACGAAAAACCCTTTTTATTAATCGCTAGCTTGTCGCGAGGTTGCTATGTGTGGAGTTGTTGGGATAGCCGGTAAATCACCAGTGAACCAAATGTTATTTGATGCCTTAACGATGCTGCAACATCGAGGACAGGATGCTGCAGGGATCGTAACCTGCCATCAAGGGCGTTTATTCCTCCGCAAAGATAACGGTATGGTACGTGATGTATTCCATACGCGTCATATGCGTGCATTACTTGGAAACTATGGGATCGGACATGTTCGTTATCCTACAGCAGGTTCATCAAGCAGTGCAGAAGCACAACCATTTTATGTAAACTCTCCCTACGGTATTACCCTTGCGCACAATGGTAACCTGACCAATGCTGCTGAAATTCATGATGACCTGTTTAAAACAGATTTACGTCATATGAATACAGATTCTGATTCTGAAGTTTTACTGAATGTGTTTGCGCATGAGTTACAGAAGATCGGTACTTTAAATCCAACACCAGAAGATATTTTCCACACCGTTTCTCGCGTACATGAGCGTTGTAAAGGTGCATATGGTGTTGTCGCGATGATTACAGGCCATGGTTTGGTTGGTTTCCGTGATCCAAATGGTATCCGCCCTTTGGTTTACGGTTCACGTGAGACCGAACAGGGTGTAGAGTATATTATTGCTTCTGAATCAGTTGTGATTACTGCACTTGGTTTTAAAGTTGAACGTGATATTGCACCTGGTGAAGCAATTTTTATTGATAGCGATGGTCAACTGTTTACCAAGCAATGTGCTGTAAATCCTGAATATCGTCCATGTATTTTTGAATATGTATACTTTGCGCGTCCAGATGCAACCATTGACGGGATTTCAGTATACAAAGCCCGTTTAAAAATGGGTGAGAAGCTGGCGCACAAGATTCTGAAAGAATGGGGTGAGCAACACGACATCGATGTCGTGATTCCAATTCCAGATACCAGTCGCACTTCTGCTTTAGAATTGGCGAATATTTTAGGTGTGAAATTCCGTGAAGGTTTTATGAAAAACCGTTATATCGGACGTACCTTTATTATGCCGGGTCAGCAACAACGTAAAAAGTCAGTCCGTCAAAAGCTGAATCCCGTTGCGCTTGAATTTAAAGACAAAAACGTTTTATTGGTCGATGACTCGATTGTACGTGGTACAACTTGTAATGAAATCATTCAAATGGCACGAGACTCTGGCGCGAAGAAAGTTTTCTTTGCTTCTGCTGCACCAATGGTAAAATATCCAAATGTGTATGGTATTGATATGCCAGCAAAAGCCGAGTTGATTGCTTCTGAGCGCAGCGTTGAAGAAATTCGTGAAATTATTGGTGCTGACCGTTTGATCTTCCAAGACTTGGAAGATTTAAAAAATGCAGTTCGTACTAGCAAAGTTCCTGATCTAACTGAGTTCGATTGTTCAGTATTTGATGGTGTTTATGTGGCTGGTGGTATTGATCAGGCCTACCTTGATAACCTTGAACAAAAGCGTAGTGATTCTGCGAAAAATAAATCAGATAGTTATATTGATGTGAATATCGATGCAGCATCGGTCGATTTAACTGGTATTAAAGAAGAGTAATCATCTTAATCCATAGAAAAGCGGGAATTTCCCGCTTTTTTATTTTATGATAGGGGTTAAGAAAACCTTAACTGAAACAATGTAATCGGGAAAACTTACATTGAAAGAAATGAGCCATTATTTAATTGAAAATAAGAATATTGCATGGTCAGTCAGCTTTTGCCTTCTTGCGATGTTACTTACCGTCTTTATTCTCAATTTGATTTTGGGATTGGTCGTTCATTTTTTTGATTATTCACAACCGATTTGGTGGCATGTTCTTAGCCCGTATTTTATTGTTTTACTGTTTTTTGTTTTGTTCTGGTCGGTTGGCGTAGAGCTGTATGTTTTGCGTGAAGGTGGTCATTCACTGGCGAAACAGCTTAAAGCGCGGCGTCTGGTTTTTGATGAAAGTATTCCAGAAGAAAGTACCGCATTAAAAGTGGTCGAACAGATTGCCAAAAGTTTTGATATTGATACACCTGCGGTTTATGTACTCCCCGATGAAGTGGGCGTGAATGCACTAACAGCAGGATTTAGATCTCAGGATATCGTAATTATTCTGACGTGGGGTGCACTACAAAATTTGGATGAACTTGAGCTTTATGGTTTATTGAGCTATGAGTTTAACCAGATTCTATCTGGCGAAGCAGTAGAAAATACCAAGCTGAAAATTCTATATAGTGGGTTAACGACGTTTAGTCAGTGGGGAAGTAAGCTAGCGCAAGCAGGTTATAACCCTTATGTTACGTCTTATCGGAATAAATTTGAGACCATCTTTGTTGCAATTGGCGGAGTGATTTGGCTGATTGGAAGTTTAGGCATTTTGATTACCCGTTGTATTAAATATCTGACGCTCAGTGGTCGTACTTTTCGTAATGATCTGAAAACCATGCGTTTAATGAACAATAATGCCAATATCCAGACTTTATTGCGGATTTATGTGCATCATTCAGGCTCTCAGATTCATAGTGCTTATTCTGAATCGATTTCACATATGTGCTTCGCCAATTCATTGAGTCCGCAAAGTTGGATGAATATTCATCCGAGTATCAAAGACCGAATTTATGAACTTAATCCAACCTTGTTGCAAGACCTACAATTAGAAAATTTAAGAAAGCTTCGTAATCGGCCCTTGTTCAGTTTATTTCGTTCCTTGGAGGAAGAGGGTGCTGATATTGCAATGCCGTGGAGTTCACCACAGCCATTACCTTTACTACGTTTATCACCAATTAGTTTTGCTTTAAATGATGCAATTAAGCCACTGAGCTCAGAAGTCCGCAAGAATAAAAAACGCCCAGAGTTAATTCAACGAGCAATGCAGACCGCAACGGGGTCACGGGAAGTCATGGTCGCGATTTTAATGATTCGTCAATATCGTGAATTTATTCCTCAAGAAGCCCCAGTCAGTCATGCAATTGTCGATGCTTTATTGAATCTGGATGGCCGTATTCATGTACAGATTTTTCATGATGCTTGTAAAAACATTGGTCATATGCCGACCAGTATTGCCCGCCAGTTTCTCACCAAACTTGCTTGTATTATTCAAGAAGATGGCGAGGTTGGACTGCTTGATGCCTTGTTGCTGGAACGCGTCAAGCAAGAACTTAATTTAATGCCTGTACATTTACCTACGGCTTTTGAGGATATTAAATCTCAGATTGTGCATTTGATTGATGCGCTATTGCATGTGCAGCAGATTAATAGTCCAAATCAGTTAGAGGTACGTGAACGTATCTTACAAATGCTGCTGACCGAAGATGAAATGCAAACTTATGCTGATATTTCAGATGAGCCACTCGATTTGGCTGAAATATTGAATGATGTTTCGGGTTTGTTGTTACGTGATCGTCTGAATATTTTATCTATTGCAGAACGATGTCTCTGGAATGACCGTATTATCACACAGGATGAACTCGATGTTTTAGCACTTTTATATTGGCGTTTAGGTTTTGATACGCATGAAGTGGTCGAGCAAATGCAAAAGAAAAATAGTCTGATGATTATTTAAGGGACATTTTTATCTTCATCTGAATTTTTCGTAAAAACGTTACGTGACAGTCACATAAAATGACAACATTTCAGGGTAAGCTTGCCATATATTTTTATTTTTATATTACGTACTTTTGAGTAAGTTATGGAACATATTGAAATTTTAAAAGCCTTATTTTTGGGTTTTATTGAGGGTCTTACCGAATTCCTACCCATTTCAAGCACCGGTCATTTGATTTTATTTGGTCATATGATTGACTTTCATTCTGATGACGGTCGTGTGTTTGAAGTTGTTATTCAGCTTGGTGCAATTTTGGCTGTGTGCTGGCTATACCGTCAAAAGATCTTTGACTTGGTCAAAGGCTTCTTTAGTGGAGATGCAGAATCGCGGCATTTTACTTTTAGTGTCTTACTCGCTTTTATTCCAGCCGTTGTGATTGGTATTTTTGCGGTTGACTTTATCAAAAGTGTTTTGTTTAGCCCGCTTGTAGTGGCATTCGCTTTGATTATTGGTGGTTTAATCATTTTCTGGGTTGAGTCCAAGAACTTTGATCATAAAACTACAGAGGCGACTAAAATCACCTACAAGCAAGCATTTTTGGTGGGTTGTGCACAATGTGTCGCGATGATTCCAGGTACATCTCGTTCAGGTGCAACCATTGTGGGTGGGATGTTTGCTGGCTTGTCTCGTAAGGCAGCAACTGAGTTTTCCTTCTTCTTGGCCATGCCAACCATGTTGGGTGCAGCAGTCTTTGACTTAGCGCGTAATGCGGATGTATTGACGCAAGACAACATGTTGAATATTGGCGTTGGTTTTGTGGCAGCATTTTTTTCAGCGCTGTTGGTGGTGAGTGCACTGGTGAAGTTTGTTGAACGCCATACTTTACGTGTGTTTGCTTGGTACCGTATCGTGCTCGGTATTATCTTATTGTTTGTGTTCCTATAAAAAATAAAAATATCTCCCTTTTGGCAAATGCGAAAAGGGAGATTCTCAGTTAAAATCCCTTCTCTTATTTAAATATTTTCTATGTGAATACTGGTTCTACTGCGACATGATAATAGCGAAAATGAATGCTCGAGACTTAATTATTGATTTATTGTTAGGTCTTCAGGGGCGAGCGATTTCCATTAAGCAAATTATTGTTGCAGCAAGGCTATTTGAGATTAGTGAAAATAGTATTCGTGTTGCGGTTACGCGTTTATCTGGCGATGGGGTAATCGAGGCCATTGAACGTGGAACCTATCAATTTACCCTTCAGTCACATGAATGGGCCAATGTGATGCTGAACCGTAAGCATGGCACCAAACAAACGAAAGTGTGGAATCAACATTATCTGGCTGTTTTTACGGGTGAGTTAGGACGGGTCGATCGAACTGCATTGAATCGTCGGGAGCGGGCCTTAAAGCACTTTGGCTTTAAAGAGTTGGAACAAGGGATCTATATTCGTCCTGATAATTTAGTAATTTCTTTTGAGCAGCTTTTTGCTGAATTGCAGGTGTCTGGTTTAGAGGCCAGCGCAAAAATTTGCCAAATTAGCCATTTCGATACCATGACTGTGGATCGAATTCCAAAATTGTGGGCCACACAGAATTTAAATCAAAACTATGAAAAATATAACCATATGATTCAAACTTGGCTATCGACAGTTCATCAACTGAGTTTAGAAGAAGCTGCTCGAGAGTCGTTACTACTGGGACGACAGACCATTTCACTGTTGATGAATGATCCTTTGCTGCCTGAAAGTTTTGTGGACGTACAGCTTCGCGAGCAATTTGCACAAAGTGTACAACAATTGGATCAGACCGGTTTAGAGGCTTGGCGAAAATTCTACGAGGGTCAAATCGAGTAAATATTAATTACAAATATTACATATAATTTAATTTTAATAGATTGACAGAAATATTACTTAATTTAAAATAAAAATATAAATTGTGTAGTTTTAGAAAAATAGAACACATAGAGGGAAGGAATATGAATACACGTGTGGCGATTAGCGACCTATTTAGTCGGGAAGAAATTACTGAGCTTACGAGCAAATCAGACCTGCATGGCAGTTGGGCTGTATTTTCAACTTGGGCGGTGATTGGTGGAACTTTTGCTGCGGTTGCAAGCTCTTGGGAATATTTACCTGCTTGGGGCAAGTTACTGATGTGTATTGCCGCTTTGGTGATTTTGGCAGGCCGTCAGTTAGCTCTTGCAATTATTATGCATGATGCCTCCCATCAAAGTTTATTTAAAACCAAATGGCTGAATGACACCTTAACCGATTGGCTTTGTGCTCGCCCGATCTGGAACGATTTGCATAAATATCGAAAGCATCATATGCGCCATCACAGTAAAACTTCAACAGAGGATGATCCAGACCTTTCCCTTGTAACAGGATTCCCAACCACTAAAAAGTCCCTAATGCGTAAATTTATGCGTGATTTGTCTGGTGTAACGGGGTTTAAATTTGCGGTTGGGCGTGTATTGATGGATGTTGAGAAAATGGAATGGACGGTCTCGAATGATCGTCGCTGGATTTCGCAGGAAGGGCGACATTGGACGGATTATCCCAAAGCATTCTTAAAAAATAGTGGGGGTGCAATTGCAACCAATGCGGTTTTATTTTCAGCCTTATGGGCGGCAGGTCATCCTAAACTTTATGCGCTTTGGGTATTGGCCTATTTAACCCCGTTTCCATTATTCTTAAGGGTGCGTTCTATGGCAGAACATGCAGGGATGCCAAGTAGTCATAGTGCCTTGAGCAATACTCGTACGACTAAAGCAGGCTATATTGCACGTGCTTTGGTGGCTCCAATTCATGTTAATTATCATAAAGAACATCATTTAATGGCAGCGGTACCTTATTTCAAACTACCTAGAATGCATGAAATGCTGCGTAAAAGAGGACATGTTTCAGAGCCACCAAGCTATTGGCAAGTATTAAATGAGCTTTCAAATCAGGAAGAGAAATCATAGTTTTTTGAATTTAAAGTGAAAATAACACAATATATGGGATTGAAAAACGCATGGCAGCAACGAAAGAAGAAATTAAGGGATTTTTGGCGCAGGAATTTCCACAAGCACTGAAAAAAAGTGTGATTGAAGAAATTACACCGAAAGGTGCGCAACTCCTTTATCGTGTCGATACAGGGGATTTACGGCCTGGTCAAACGGTTTCAGGTCCGACACTCATGTTGGTTGCCGACTATGTACTCTATATTGCAATTATGGGGCACTTAGGTCTGGTCGCGATGGCAGTCACCACCAATATGACCATTAACTTTTTCCGTAAACCCAATGGTAACCGTGATATTCGGGCAGTATGTAAATTAATCAAAGTGGGGAAAACTTTGGTAACGGGTGAGGTCTGGTTATATTCGCTTGATGACGATGAACCTGTCGCACATGTGATCGGGACTTATGCGTTACCGTCAAGTCAAGCTTAGAAATTAAGCTGTTCAATCACAACAATCTTTATTAAAACCCGACAGCATCCGATTACTGAGGAATTGACTGCAAATCTGTTAAAAATGCAAAACATGTCATAGGATAATAGAAATAAATCAGGTGTGATGGAGGAGGATAGAGACAATAAATCTTATCGGGAAGAAAAAAATGATAATTAGAAATAGTTTAATCGGTTTGACACTACTCGGATGTGCAATGACAACTCAGGCCAAACAGACGGTTTGTGTTTTTGATCCAGTTGGTAAGTCGGGTGATGCATTCGCATTGGCAAAGGATTATGCGCTCGAAGCTAAAAAGTGGGGTGCTGACATTGATTTAAGAGCTTATGTGGATGAGCGCGTCGCTGCCGAGGATTTAAAAGTTGGACAATGTGATGGTGCGATCATCAGCGGTTTACGTGGGCGTCAGTTCAACAAATATATTGGCTCTTTAGATGCGATTGGGGCATTGACCGATTTAAAAACCGCCATTCTTGCCTATCAGTTACTGTCTAAGCCCCAAGCTGCAAAAAGTATGATTAATGGGCCTTATGAAATTGCAGGTTTAGGAACGATTGGCCCTGCATATTTGTTTGTAGTAGATCGAAGTATTAATACACTGGCAAAGGCGGCAGGTAAAAAAGTAGGGGTCTTTGCTTATGATGAAGCACAACCTAAGCTTGTTGCGCAAGTGGGTGCCCAGGCGGTCTCCGTCGATGTGACCAATGCTGGAGCAAAGTTTAATAATCATCAGATTGATATTGTGCCTGCACCAATCGTCGCCTACAAACCATTTGAATTGTATAAGGGGTTGGGAGATAAAGGCGGAATTGTAAAATTTCCACTGACACAAATCTCGGCAAACTTTATTATTCGAAAAGATAAATTTCCCGAAGGATTCGGGCAGAAATCACGTGAATGGGTGGCAGGGCAATTGGGACGTACCTTTAATATTATTGCCAAATATGAAAAAGAAATTCCTGCAAAATACTGGATGAATATTTCACCAGAAGAACAGGTGAACTATATGAAAATGATGCGAGAAGCTCGTATCGCTTTAACCAAAGCTGGAATTTATGATCCCAAGATGATGAACTTCTTGAAAAAGGTGCGTTGTAAACAGAGTCCTAATAATTTTGAATGTGCACTCAATGATGAGTAAAACGTGACTTAATCGGCTGAATGAACTCTCTCTTTATTCATTGTAATTCAGAGGGTTTTTCATGAATAGCAGGGCAAGCGTTTTTAAAAAACATAACAACATTTAAGTATGCGAAATAGCGAGAACATGCTACAACTAAGAATGTTCAAATTTATTTGTTGTTACGATTTTCAACTGATATGACGCTACCGCTCGACCTAATACCTTTATCGCAAATTGAGTCTAATCAAGAGCATATTTTAGCGATTAAGCGTAATGACCTGTTGCCTTTGCTCAATGATCCTCATCGTCTCAATTATTATGCAGATCACTTAGTGCAGGCGCAAAGTGTCTTATTAAATGGCGTAGATCCTAGGCTGAATCAACAATTAAGTGAAGTGATTGCTCAAATCATTCAGCAATTGTCATCATCTAAAAAATATTTGGCTACACGCCGTTTTAATGCGCTGCAAAAATGGTTAGGTATTGATATTGAGTATGATGCAGGGCAGGTCAAGTATGTCAAAGATCTGGATCGTTTAATCAATGAGGCAAATCATTTAAGCCAGAGACTGCAGATCGAGATTCAAAAGTCCCAATCGCGTTTACAGCAAGCCCTAGGGTTAAGAGAACAAATGGCTGCCTATATACAGGCTGCTGATGAGTTCCTAAAAGAATATCCTCAATTTACGAAACAGCAAATACTAGACCATTTTGTTGAACGGCTCTCTAAAAAGATCAATACGTTGCAGACATTGCAAACAAGCAATGATATTGCGATGAAACAAATGCAATTATCTCAGCACTTATCTTTTAGTCTTCTGGATCGTTTCAAAGAGGCGCAGCAAGTCTTGATTCCTGCATGGCGCTATCATTTAGAACAAAGCCGAGCGTCTCATTCAACAGCGACACTGGATCAGCTGGATCAGAGCCGAGAAGATTTAATTCAAAATTTGAAACAATCATTACAGAAATAAGAGGGAAATATGATGTCAGATTCAGAACTTAGCAAGGTATCTCATGAGCCTGAAATTCAGACAGCGCAACGTTTTGAGCAGTTGAACCTAAAAGATTTAGGCTTACAGCCACAAGATTTTGCTGAAGTGATGGATGCGCACAAAGAGCTGGCAGATATCAGCACCACTGTAGTGGCAGAATATGGCAAAAATATTGCCAATAAAACATCCACTTATACCGATGAATTACTCAGTTTGGTTCAAAATAAGGACTTAGATGCTACAGGGCAAAAGTTGAATGAAGTGGTGCAGGTTGCACAACAACTCAATACCTCAAGTATTTTGAATAAGTCTAAAAATTCAGGCTTCTTTGGTGGCTTGCTGAGTAAATTTAAAGGCGCCAAACAGAGCTTTGATCAGCACTTTAATACGACTAAAGAGCAAATCGATGTGCTGGTCAAAGAAATTGAAAGTTCACAGACTGGTCTAAAAGCACGTGTTGGAACACTAGATAAAATGTTCGATGCAGTACAGGATGAATATAAGCAACTGGGTGTTTATATCGCTGCAGGACAATTGAAACAGCAAGATATTCAACAGCAGATTTCGACACTCACCACGCAAGAGCAAGATCAGCAAATCACTCAGCAGATCTATGATCTTAATCACTTGGCCAATAACCTTGAAAAAAGAGTCAGTGATTTGCAAGTTTTACAACAATCTGCGATGCAGACCTTGCCGATGATTCGGATTATTCAGTCGAATAACTTGATGTTGGTGGATAAGTTCTATGCCATTAAAAATATTACGTTACCGGCATGGAAAAACCAGATTAGTCTGGCGATTTCATTACAAGAGCAAAAGAACAGCGTGCAGTTAGCAAAAGCGATTGATGACACCACCAATGAATTATTGCGTCGTAATGCTGAGTTATTGCATCAAAACTCCGTGGATACTGCTAAGGCCAATCAGCGTTCAGTGATTGATGTGGAAACGCTTGAACATGTACAAAACACCCTCATTAAAACGGTAAATGATGTGATTCAAATTCAGAAAGAGGGCATGCAAAAACGTGCCGAAGCGACCACTCGTTTACGAGCATTGCAGGAGAGTTTAAATCATTTGGTTCTGGAGAATAGTGGACAGAATCCATCTAAATCTTGAGATGTGTTTTAGTTATTAAAGGAAAGATCATTGTCGCCTATAGAAGATTTTAGCGTACAGCCGATAGACCAACGTTTGGATGTTCTGAAAAAGCGTCAGCGACATTTAATGCTCTGGTTTATTTTGACCAGTATGTTAGTGGTAGTGAGTATTGCATCGCTATTTTTGCAAAAAGAATTCATCTATCGGTTTTTTGATCTTTCGACACATGTTCAGGCCTTGGATTTGCCTTATCATGTTCAAGAACTTATCCCATTTAAACAACCTGTCGATTATTTATTTAATCTGTTGTCCTGGTTTGGTTGGCTGTTTCTGAAAATATTTATTTCATTCATTGGTGCATTTTTACTGGTCAGTTGGGTGAAGAAATTTAAGTTTTTTCAACAGCGTTTTCAGGCGTGGTCGCAACGAATCTTGGCTTGGGTCATTGCATTTATTTTGCTTTGGTCAGGCCTGAGCTATATCCAATATGACTGGAAAGATGAAACCAAACAGGCTTATCAACAATGGATGAGTTATCAAAATAATATTGTTGAGAGCCAAATTGCTCAAGACTTACAGCAAGCTGACATTGAGCCGACTGAAAAAGCTTATGTTTTAGCGCAGGTTGCAATGTTACATCAGCCTATTGATCGCAAGACTGCAAATAGTTATGTGAATCAATTGATCGAAGCTGAAAAGCGTAATCCAGTTCAGTTTAAAGCCTATGATTTTAAGCCTGAACAGTTATGGGTGATGCAGCAGCAGCTCTATGGTAAAAGCATTACGGCAATCACCCAGCCTTTAGATCTCCGCGCGCAACAAGCAGAGCGGATCTCTCAGATTGTAAATATAATCTTGTGCGGATTGCTTATATTGGCGATTGCTTTAAGCATGATCTTATATGCACTTGCCAATAATTTGAAAAAGCGTCGTGCTCGGATTAGTCAAAAGCTCGATGTCTTATAAATCTTGGTTCGGTTTATCCGATCAAACTG